>DATATI010000002.1 GCA_036268875.1 Polyangia bacterium
GTGTCCGTCCGCTGGGGCGCAGTCGACGGCTGGACGGATCTGACCGGACGTTGCGTTCAGTTGACGGGGGCGGGAGCCGGTGCGCCGGTGGTCGCGGCAGCCTGACGCGCAGCCTTCCACGCGGCCGGGAGCATGGCCGGCACATCGCGCAGCCTCAGGCCGCGCGCGAGTCGCGGCAGGACGTCGGTGAGGTACTCCACCGGATTCACGTCGGCGAGCCGGCAGCAGCCAAGGATCGTGTAAGCGATCGCGGCGCGCTCTCCCCCGTGAAATCTTGGGCGCTGGTACGTGGCGGAAATGGTGCCAGCGCCTCTTCCGGACGCTCATCGAACGTGCGATCCCAGGTCCCAGAGCACCGCGGCCACTGCCGCGAAAAGCACGGCCGCGTGAATCCGACCGAGCGCTGATCCGGACAGACGACGGCTGGTGAGGGCACCGACCTGGGCGGAAATCGTCGCGCCAAACAGCATCACGGCGGCCAGCCGCAGGTCCACGTGGCCGGCGAACGCATGGGTGATCGTCCCGACGACAGCGGTGGCGAACAACAGAACGATTCCCGTCCCCACCGCCTGCTTGATCGGAAACCCGAACCCGTAAATAAGAATCGGATTCAGCGCCACGCCGCCGCCGATGCCGAGTAGCCCGCTCAAGAAGCCGAGCCCGAGACCCATGTACGCCACCAGCACAGCCGACACGTGTTCAAGCGGAACGGCAGGAAGCGCGACGGCTGGTCCCAAACGAAACCGCGAAAAAGGACCCGGACGCAATTGCTGTAAGACGTCCCCTTTGCTCTTGCCCTGGCGCCAGTAATTTATGGCCACGATTCCCAGCAGCAGCGCGTAGCACGACTCTACGATCAGGTTCACCCACGGAATCGAATGACCCGCCGCCGTCGCCGCCCCGGCCCGACTCAACAACGTCAAGGCGCGGGCGCCGAGGGGGACGCCAGCAAGACTGCCCGGCAGCATGAGAAAGTCGATCCGAACCTCGCCTTGCCGGACCCCGCGATGCCGGAGGTATGCCACCAACGATGTTCCCACCATCTGGCACAGTCCCGTTCCGACGGCGATCGGAAGCGGCACTGCGAACAGAACAACCAGCAACGGCGTGAGCAGGAAGCCTCCGCCGATGCCAAACATGCCCGCGACATAGCCAACGCCGACGCCCAGGACGGCGGTGCCCGCCAGCGACACCTGATGGCCGTCAACGATCATCAGATGTGATAGTCGATGTACGGAAGGCCGGCACCTTTGCTCGCGCGTCGCCGCTTGCGGTCCCAAACCCCAAAGACGACGTACATCACGAGGCCGATCGCACAGGGCAAAGCGACGCATTCGAGCGCGTATGCCCAGCCAATCATGCGCGAAGGATACCACCCGGCCCTCTCGACCGTCGGTGCACTGGAAGTCCAGCGCGCGCCCGACCATCGCGAGCGGGACGAAGTGGGTTGTAACCTCGGTATTCGGCACCAAGTTCTCACGCGCGGAACGCCATGAGCCGAAATCAACGCTTGGTCCTCGTCGCGAGTATCCTGGGCTCATTCGTGGCGTTCCTCGACATCGCAGTCGTCAACGTGGCGTTGCCGGCGATTCGTCGAGAGTTGGGCGGCGGAATCGGCAGCCAGCAATGGGTGGTCGACGCCTACCTTTTGGCGCTGGGGTCACTGATCCTGACCGCCGGTTCGCTGTCCGACCTCTTCGGGCGCAAGCGCGTGTTCGCGGGCGGACTGCTGGGCTTCGCGGCGACCTCCGCGCTTTGCGCCGCGGCCCCCAGCGTGCAGATCCTGATCGTCGCGCGTGGATTACAAGGCGTGGCGGGCGCGCTTCTGGTCCCGAGTTCGCTGGCGCTCATCATCGCCAACTTCGACGGCCCTGCGCAGGGCAAGGCCATCGGGACCTGGACGGCGTGGACCGGCATCTCTTTCGTGCTCGGTCCGCTGGCAGGCGGCGCGCTGGTCGATACCGGTTCGTGGCGGTGGGTCTTCGCCATCAATGTCGTGCCCGTCGCGGCCACCCTGGCCGTGCTCGCGCGCGTCGCGCCCGAGGCACGTCCGACCGGCCGCACGCCGATCGATCTCGTTGGTGCAGGGCTTTGCGCCGTCGGCCTCGGCGGGATCATCTTCGCGCTCATCGAGCAGCCGGCACACGGTTGGAGCGCGCCGTCGATCTACTTGCCCCTCGCGGGCGGCGCGGTGGTCTTCGCTGCCTTCCTGATGTTCGAGCGCGCGACCGAGCATCCGATGCTGGACTTCACGCTCTTCCGCAGCCGCAACTTCGCAGCGGGAAACCTGGCCACCGTGGCGATCTACGCCGGACTGACGGCGTCGACCTTCCTGCTGACGGTGTTCCTGCAGCAGGTCGCAGGATATTCCGCCATGGCCGCCGGGCTGGCGCTCTCGCCCGTCACGTTGATCATGTTCGCTCTGTCGCCGGTCTTCGGCCGCCTGGCGGCGCGGCACGGACCGCGCCTCTTCATGACGGCGGGACCGATGGCAACCGCCGCGGGCTTTGGTCTCATGACCAGACTCGACGCCCACGCAAGTTATCTCCCGCAGCTCCTGCCCGGCCTGCTCGTCTTCGGTCTCGGGCTCGCCACGACGGTGGCACCCTTGACGGCGGCCATCCTGGGCGGCATCGACCAGCGCCACGCCGGCATCGGATCCGCCGTCAATAACGCCATCGCCCGCGTTGCTGGTCTGCTGGCCATCGCCGCAATCGGCGCCATCGTCGCGTCAAGCTTTGCAGCGGCGATCGATCGCGCAACCGCGGAACCGCGCAGGCCCGACGCCCCGGCGCGGGCTTTTCTCGAGCAAGCGCGGAGCCGGCCACTCGACACGTCGGTGCCGGAGCTCCGCGCGCCCGGCGAGCCGATCAAGCCGATACTGAATGCCGCGTCGGTCGCGGCGCTCCATGCCGGCCTATGGTCGATGGCGGCGTTGCTCGCCGTCGGTGGCCTGATCAGCGCGGCCGGAATCCGAAATCCGACGCCGACGGCGAAGACCTAGAGGAGAATTCGAGCCGCTCAGTGATGAGGTGCAGAGCAGGACCGATCGCTCAGTGCCCGGCGGGCTTCACGAACAGATGGTTTCGGACGGCAACCACGCCGCTTACGGCCTTGGCCACGTTGGCCGCCCTCTGCGCCTCGGTGGCAGAACCGACCGTCCCAGAAAGCGTCACGGCCTTGCTGTCGGTGTCGACGTGCACGTGGACAGGATCGAAGCCCTCCTTGGTGAGTTCGCTCTTGACCTTCGTCGTGATCCACGTGTCCTGGCCACTCGCGCCGGCCTTGTCCGTCGCATCATCCAGGCTCTTCCCGGCTTTTTCGCCGAGACCGACCGTGGCGTGGCCGATGTCCTTCGCCGCCTTCTCGGTCGCCTTGGCCACCCCTTTGACGTCGTCGTCGACAACGCTCCCGGAACTTCCAGACGGCCGCGGCGCCGAGCTTGCGGCGTCTCGCGTGCACGCGATGGGCGAGACCGAAGCCATCAGGCACGCCATTGCGATAAGAGCACCCCGACAGCGGTTCATGCCCAAAGGGATGATGCTCCTGCCTTGAAAAACAAGAGCGGAGCACCACCCAGGGAAGAGGTTTCGTGGAGCTTACGGCAGCGGCATCTCGAAGCTGACGCAGTAGTTGCGTTGGTCATTGCGAAAGGCGAGGTCGGCGGTCCCGGAGCTGCCCGTCCACGGCTGCGACAACGTCATCGCGCTGTCCGACGTCTTGGTCACAACGATGGTCTCCGGTTTCAGCCCGGCGCCTGTCGCGAGATCGCGGCCTTCGCGGGTGCGGAAAGAGCCCGGCGTCCGGGCTTGAACTTGCGCCGATCCGCTGGTGACGGTGCACCTGATGGTCTGGGCGTCGACGGCGACGAAAGGATCGGAATCGCGCAGCTGCCCGCGCCGCCCGCGGGTGGGACCGGCCATTTGTCCCGCGTCGTCTTGAACGGTGGCGTAGCCGACCACCCAGCCCGACGCCTGACTGTCGGCCGCCAGCGTGAGCACCACGGTTGAGCCGACGATTGCCACCGAATCGATGGTGGCGCGCCCGCTGGCATTGCGAACCTCGAAGCCGCGGCCCTTGGCCCACTCGGTCATGGTGGTCTGATGCGGGGGCGGAATATTTTCGTCCCAGTTCAGCGGCCCCACCGGCACATTGAAATCAATGGTGATGGTCTTGCCGTTTTTCACCGCTGACTTTGGCTGCAGCGGCTGCCATTGTCGGCCGAGGGCGATGGTCTGGTAATAGATCTCGGCATATTTGGCGCCCAGCCGATCGTAGCCAGGCGTGGTCAAGTGCCGGCCTTCAGACTGATACTGATACTGATACTTGGGTCCAGCGCAAACGATGTCTCCCGGGTACATCACGCCCAGTCGCCACGCCGCCTGCGTCGAATCAGCCGCCGACCCAGCCGTGAAGGGCGCCGAGTGTTGCTGGGTCAGCAGCATCGGAATGGACGTGGTCTGCCCGGTGATGACCCTCAGGTCGGCATTGTAGTCGGACCACAGCTGGTGGACGGCGGCGCCATAGTTCTTGTTGGTGGCGTCTTCCTCGCCATGGGTGAAGATGATGGCGCCGACGCCATAGGTCTTGCCCGCCGCCTTCGCTAACCGGGCGATGGCCTTGACCTCGAACAGGGTCGCCGCATAGGCGCGTCCGGTGCGTCCGGTGTCGGGCGCGCCCTTGCTGATGACGGCGATGCCTTGTCCCGACTCGCCGACCACCGAGTGAACGGTGACGTACTCGCCTTGGTTCCAGGGCGCGTACAGCGTGGAGATCTGATTGGCCATGAAGCTGTGAGGCGTCTCGCCGAAGATGTTGGCGGGATAAGCGCTGGGGTAAGCGGCCAGCGGGACCAGGGCGCGGATCGGTTCTGTCAGCGGAACCAAAGACAAAGAGGCATCGTTTGGATCGAAGGGCGGCGAGCCGTTGCTCTGGCCCAACGATATTTTTAAATTGTGAAAGACACTGTCCACAGTGTTGACGGGCACGCCCAGGTTCCCCACCGCCAGACTTTGCCCGGTTCCAATGACGCCCATCCAATCAAATGCCGGCCGAGCGGGTCGCGACGAATCGGTCGGGTCAACCGACGGATCATTTGGGCCATCGTCGAGCGATCGGTCGTCAGATCCAACATCGGCCGCGGCGCTGTCGCTGGCGGCGGCTCCGCCTGTCGACCCGGCGCTGGTGTCAATCCCGGAAACGGCGCCGGCACCATCGCCGCCCGTACCATCGTGTCCACCGACGCCAGTGGCGGCGTCATTCGGCGAACGGGCGCAGGCAAGAAGAAAAACGCCGGGCACAACCAGCCACCACGGGCGACGACCATCAAACAGCCAAGAGGTCATGCTTCAGGAGCGGCGCGGGACGCCCTTATGGTTGGTTGACGCTCCCGGCGACGAGATCAGGCAGGTGCGGCCGACGACCAGGGCGCCTTTCGCGTGGCCCAGCCACCGAACGATCCAAAGATTTCTTAGAATCTCTCGGAAAAGATCGATTGCCCTCCCGAAATGTTACCGGTATCATTGCACTCAATGATCGGTGGTCCTTTTCTGCCGCCCACCCAGATTGACGGCATTGCGGGCTTGTCTGTGAATCCGCTCAGCGATGCAGCGATGTGTGCCGCCCTCGCCGCCGGCGAACACTGGGCCACGGAGGTTTTCTACGATCGTGTCGAAGAGACGGTAAACACCGTTCTGTTTCGACTGCTCGGCGCTCTGGACATTGATCGCGAAGACCTCATGCAACAAGCGCTGGAGCGACTGATCGCCGGAGCCGTTTGGAAGCGGCTTCCGCCGCTTTGCAGCCTCGACGGATGGGTCGCGCTGGTCACCCAGCAGGTGGCCTTCGGAGCTTTGCGCGGCCACCTTCGAAAAGGCGAGACCGTCGACCGCGATCTTCCGACCGAGGCCCGGCCCAGCCGGAAAGCCTTGCTTTTAGCCCTGGCTCAGCTTAAACCGGCGCGCGCCGAAGCAGTGATCATGCACGACGTGCTGGGATACGAACTGCAGGAGATTTCCAATCTCACCAGCATTTCGCCAGCGCGGGCCAGGTCGTTACTGTTGCACGGCCGCAAAGACCTCACCACCTTGATACAGGCCGGCCTAGGAAAACGCTGAGCCACCGCGGACCGAACGGATTGCCAAGTCCGACGATCGGATCGACAGTGGACACTTGAGCGAACGCCTCCTTGACCATGTCGTTTGTGTGCTGTGTGGCGGCTCCCTTGATCCGCGCGCCAACCCGCTCAGGTGTGCGGGGTGCCAGCAGGCGTACCCGCGCGTCGGTCCCATCCCCGTGCTGCTGCCCGAGCCGGACGCGCACCTCAAGCTGTGGCGCGGCCAGCTTGCGCTGCTGCTGGCGAACGGACAGCAAACCCAGACCGGCCTCGAGGGCGAGGCGGGCAAACCCGGCCTTCCCACCGACGGTCGCACCCGGCTGCGCGCCATGGCGCAGGCGGTTCGCGATCAAGTCGACGACTTCGCAGCGCAGCTCGGTCCCGCGCTGGGAGGCCCGCTCGACGGCAACGCCAGCGGCCTCCCCCGCGGCGTGGTCGAGTACAGCTACTACCTTTTCCGCGACTGGGGGTGGATCGGCCCCGACGCACGCGAGAACCAGCAGGCGCTCGACGCTCTCCGCGAAGTCACCAGCGGCGCGCTCGGGCGCGTCCTGGTCGTCGGCGCCGGTGCCTGCCGCCTGGCCTATGATCTACAAAGACACAGTGGCGCGACCGAGACCGCCGTCCTCGACATCGATCCGTATCTATTCGTGATCGCGGAGGCCGTCGTGCGTGGCCGCACCGTTCGCCTCACTGAAGCCAGCTTGAACGTCCTCGAGGCCAGCCGCGCCTCGACGGCCTGGACGCTAAGCGCCCCCGACGGTTCGCTGGCCGAACGGGACTTTCATTTTTTCCTGGCCAACGGATTGGCGCCGCCGTTCACCGATGGCACCTTCGACACGGTGGTCACACCCTGGTTCATTGACCGCGTGCCTACCGACCTGGGGCTCTTTCTAGAAACGGTGAAGCGCCTCTTGCGGCCAGGCGGCCGTTGGCTGAACCAAGGACCGCTGCTTTACCCCCCCGAAACGCCGCTGACCCGCCGCTGGTCCCGCGAGGAAATTTTCGACCTGGCCGGCAAGCACGGTTTTCAGCTGGGCCGATGGTCTGCCGCCTCGCGTCCTTATCTGGTCTCGCCGCTCACCGGCGCCGGCAAGATCGAACGAGTCCTGACCTTCGAAGCCGTCCGCGGCTGACGCCGGGCATGAACACCGTATTCGCGGTGGCACGGCGTTCGCAGACTCTGGTTCTGTCCTGAAACAAGGAGAACCCGATGAGCTTGCAGATGCTTCTGATTTGGATCGTCGTGGGATTGATTGCAGGTTGGTTGGCGTCGGCCGTGGTGGGCGGAGGGCTGGGCGCGGTGGGCGATATTGTGGTGGGGATTGTGGGCGCCTTTCTCGGCGGGATGCTGTTCCGCGGGCTGCACGTCGGTGTCCCGTTCCATGGGTTACCGGCCACAATCTTCGTGGCCTTTGTGGGCGCCATCGTGCTGCTGTTGATCCTGCGGCTGTTTCGTCGCGTGGCTCGTTGACGTTTCCCGCCGGTGACACCGTTACGCTTGCGCCACCCGTTCCGTTCTAAAACAATCGTGGCGGACGGTTCTAGCGGCGCCCGCGGCCGGCACCGCCGCCACCAAAGTGGCCACCGCCGCCACCGCTGAAGTGGCTGCCGCCGCCACCGAAGTGACTGCCGCCGAAGCCAGACGGATGGCTGTAGCCGCCAAAGGATGGCGCCACCGGGTGATAGATCGGTGGTTGATAGATCGGCGGACGCACAAAAGGACGAGCGGCATATGGCGCAGCGTAGGATCGTGCCATCGGCGCCGAACGGTAGAGAGGGCCTTGATAGCGAGGCACGTATGAAGCGGACGGACGTCCAAACGCCGGCGTGGGTGGGCGCGCAGCTCCCGACGAAAACACCGGCGCGCGGCCGGCGGGCGCGACGAATCCTGCTGGCCCATTTGACGACGCGCGAACGCGCGCGCCGGCTGACCAGAGCGGGCCGCCACCGGCCGCCGGCGAACGATTGCTCGGCGGAAACCGGTAGACGGGTGTTTGTTGCCTGACCGTCGCGCCGGCGGCCCACGGCCGGTTGGCCACGGCGACCCCGACATGCGGCGAAATTGCGCGCGGGGGAACCGCGTGAGGGGCCACCGCTGCGAAACGAGCAGCCGCCACCGGCGCGCCTTTCTGGTCGAACACGCGTGCCGGACCGGCGTTCACCCGCACCGGCGCGCCGTTCATCGACAGGACACGCTGGTTCGAAACCACAGACGTACGCGCGAAAATCGCCGGCACCGCTCGCGACGACAAATAAGCCGGCTGCGTGGCGCCCAGGCGCCCGCTGGCAGTGAAACGCCACGGCGAGCGGGTGCCGAGGGGCCGGCCCAGGCCGACGCCGCGCGGAGGCAGTGGCGCCCAGCCGACGTAGCCGCCGCCGGAGCGCCACGAAACCCACGCCGGTCCCCACAGGGTTCCGGGCACCCAGCCCCAACCGCGACCACCCAGCACGGTCCAGCGCCCGTAATGAAACGGGGCCCAACCCCAATCCCAGCCGGAAACCCAGGTCCAGCCGAACTCGGTCAGCGCCCAGTGGCCGTTGCTGGCATAGGGCGAAAAGTCGGCGCCGACAATCGACGACGACGGCATCCACACCCGACCGTACGTGCCGTCGTCAATCCAGCTTCCGTACGGCGACAGGGCGTCGGCGAACTGACTGTACGCTTCCGGATCGTATCCATCATCGTACGACTGAGCGACCTGATCGTCGTACGTCACGTCGGTGTCGATCGAATCGGCGTACATGTTGGGATCGTATTCTTCGCCGGGCGGCGCCTCGGGCAGGGTAGGCATCGTGTCTGACGGCGGCGGCGGCCCTGCTGGCGGCGCGGCATTCGGATCAGCCGGCGGCGGCGAGAACACCAGTGCAGGCGCGGGCGCAGTGAGCGCGGGCAGGACAGGCGCAGGTGCAGTCGGCGGCGCGGCCGCCGCGGCGGCGGTGACCACCATCAGAGCGAAGGCCGGCAATGCGCCCAAAGCTTTCATGAATGAAAAGCCCCCTTTTTCACGGCGCCGGCGCCAGTCCCCACAACATCGACAAAGACCCGGTCCGTCCCGCGAAGTTAGTTTAGCACCAGCCCGATCTTTTCCGGCCCTGGCGCGCCTGGCTAGATATGAGGCACCGTCCCCCAAACAATGACCGCCGATTAGCGCTCGCCCGCTTCGAACCGGCGCACGTTGACCGCGCAGTGTTTGTACGCAGGCTGCCGTGAATGGGGATCGAATGCCGGGAACGTCAGGCGGTTCATGGTCTCGTCGTGCATGGGAACGAAGACCTGACCAGGCTGGACGTTGTTGGTGACAAAGGCGCGAGCCCGGATGGACCCGCGCCGCGACGAGACCTCGATCCATTCGCCGGGCGGGATCTTCAGCTTGCCGGCGTCAATGGGGTTGATCTCGACGTAGACGTCTTTGGGGTACAGCCGCCGCAGCACCGCTGATTTTTTCGTGCGCGTCTGGGTGTGCCACTGGCTGGAGCTGCCCCGGCCGGTGAGCAGCACGTACGGATATTGATCATTGGTCAGCTCGGGAGGCGGGCGCGGATCGTCGAAGACGAAGCGCGCTTTGCCGTCGGCGTGAAAGAAAACGCCGTCGCCAAACAGCCGCCGCTCGCCGTCCTCTTCGCCGACCGTCGCGCCCGCCGGCAGCGGCCACTGGATGCCGCCGGCGCGATCGATCATCGCGTAGTCGGCGATGCCGCCGATGTCGCACGGCTGGCCTTTCGAGCAGCGTTTCACGATCTGAAACACCGCTTCGGGACTGGACCAGTCACGGAACAGCTCGCCGCAGCCCCAGGCTTCGGCCACCAGGCGAAAGATTTGAAAGTCAGCCAGGGCTTCTCCCGGCGGCCGCGCCACCTTCTTCACCACGCCGATGCGCCGTTCTGAATTGACGAAGGTGCCTTCTTTTTCACCCCAGCCGGCGGCCGGCAACAACAGATGCGCCATCTGCGCCGTCTCGGTCGTGGTGTACATGTCTTGCACCACCAGAAAATCCAGGCGCCCCAGGATCTCGTGAAAGTCGCGCTGGTTGATCCACGAATGGGCCGGGTTGGTGCCGATGATCCACAGCCCGCGGATGCGCCCGGCCAGGATCTGCTCGACGATCTGATCGTAGGCCAGGCTATTCTGCGGGGTGATGCGCTCCTCTGGCAGGCCGGTGGCGGCGGCGATCTTGCGACGGTCGTCGGCATCGGTGAAGTCGTGCCCGCCCAGTAAATTTGTGGTGTTCGAAAAAAGCCGCGACCCCATGGCGTTGCACTGCCCGGTGATCGAGTTGGCGCCGCTGCCCGTCCGCCCGATGTGTCCGCCCATCAGCGCCAGGTTGATGATCGCCTGCGCCGTGCGCACCGCTTCGTGACCCTGGTTGACGCCCATGGTCCACCAGAACGAAACCCGCCGTTCCGGACGCAGCAGCGCCGTCACGTCGAGGATCTGGCTTTCCGACAGTCCGGTCTCCGCCACCACCCGCGGCAACGGAAACGACGCCAGGTGCCGCCGAAAGTCGGCATAGCCGACGGTCGAGCGTTCAATGAACGCTTCGTCCACCCAACCATGATCGACGGCGATTCGTGCCAGGCCGTACAGCAACACCAGATCCGACTTTGGCCGCAGTGGCAAGTGATGGGTGGCGGCCATCGCCGTCTCGGTCTTGCGCGGATCAATGACGACAATGGCCGGCTTGCGTTTGTTCCGGCAGATGCGCTCCCACATGATCGGGTGGGCGATGCACAGGTTTGATCCGACCAGCACGATGACGTCGGACTCTTCAAAGTCGGCGTACGAAAATGGCGGGGCGTCGAAGCCGAACGCCTGCTTGTACGCGGTCGCGGCGGTGGCCATGCACTGGCGTGTGTTGCCGTCGCCGTGAACCATCCCCATGCCGAACTTGGCCACCGCGCCCAGCAAGGCCATCTCTTCGGTGACGATCTGGCCGCTTGAGAGAAAGGCCACCGCCGCGTCGCCGTGCTTGGCCTGGATGGCCTTGAAGCGGGAGACCATCGTTTCCAGAGCCGCTTCCCAGGTCGTCGGTTCCAGCTTGCCGCGTTTTCCGCGCAGCAGCGGGGTGGTGGCGCGATCAGGCGCGGCCAGAGGGGCCAGCGCTTGCCACCCTTTCGGGCAGGCCATGCCCAGGTTCACCGGATAGTCCGTGGTAGGCGAAAGATTGACCGCCGCGCCGTCTTTCATGTGCACGGTCAAGCTGCAACCGGTGGAACAAAATCCGCACACCATGGTCGTGGTGGCGTCGGGGCGCAGGCGCGACGGAACCTGGCCCAGGCCGAAACGACCGGGCGACTGCAAAAGATCGCGGGTCAGCGGCCCCTGACGATCATAGAGCGCCCGCCGCGCCAGCGCGCGCAGCTTGTCGACGGCCATCAGCCTTGCGCTCCCGGCATGCGCGACGGGGGCGCCGACCGGAAGAACAGCGAGCGTTCGATCAACTCCCCGATGAAGAGCAGCAGCGCGACGGCCGCCGCGCCCGCCACCGACGGCGCCGCGCCGGCGCCCAGCAGCAGCGCGGGCAACACGATGCCGCCCAGCCCACCGACGGCGAAACGCACCACTGTGGGCCCGCGCAGGGCCCCCACCATCAGCAGGGCCACGCGCTTCCAGGTGGTGTGCGGGCGGCTCCACAGATGGCGAAACACCGACGCCTCGAAGGCCAGCTTCAGCGCCGAGCCGACGATGACGATCTTCAGCAACACAACGGCGCCGGGCGCGCTGACCCCCAGCGCCGCGTCGGTGACCAGCGCGGCGGCGACGCCCAGAATCACGCCGCTGACCAAGAATTTGAAGGCGGTCGCCGGGCCGCCCCACTGCGCCCGTCGCGTGGCCGCGTAGATCATCACCGAGCACGCCACGCCCCCTGCCCCTGCGGCGACCGCCGCCAGCTCCCAGACGCTGCGCCAGCGCGCCAGCAGCGCCAACCCCGGCAAGGGAATGCGCGCCGGCACCAGCGATGCCGCGTAGAGCGCCGCCGTCGTGGCGAACAGACCGAAGGCGACGATCTCCCGGCTCATCCACGAGGTGGCAAAACCCAACACGGCGCGAAAGGCGAACTGCGGCCGGCCAAGGTGCAGGGTCGCCGCGCCGATGGCCATCAGCGCCAGCGCCAGCGCCACCACCGCCTGCACCGCGCCCATTGCCGGGCCCTGGTGCAAGACCCGCTCTTTCACCACGTTGGTGATGAACGTGCCCACCGCCAGCTGGGTCAGCACCAGCATCACCGCCAGCGGCAAATGTCCGTGCTCGGGGCTGACGCTGTAGAAATCCGCCGGCAGCAGATTGCGCGCCACCGGACGCGCCGTCTTGTACACAGTGGTCGGCAGGGTGTGGTCGGGCGCGGGCGCGCCGGGCAGGAACACGCCTGCCTCACTGGCCTGCACGGCCTGCGTCTGATCGCTGATGCGGATGCGGATGGCCTGGTTCGGGCACGCCTGCACGCAGGCCGGCGCCTCACCGACGGCCAGACGATCGCTGCACATGTCGCACTTGCGCACGATGCCCCGGCTGGCGCTGTACTTGGGCGCGTCGTACGGGCACATCAGCGTGCAGTACTGGCAGCCGATGCACTGGTCGTCCAGGTGGTGGACGATGCCGGTGACCGGATCTTTTTCGTACGCCTTGACTGGACAGCCGCGCATGCACGCCGGATCGACGCAGTGGTGGCACGACGTGGTCACGGTTTGCTGCGCCGGCGCGTCGGCGGTGCCGCCGTGAAGCAGCCCGACGGTGCGCCACACCTCGCCTTCGTCCAGGCCGTTCAGCGCGTGGCACGACGCCACGCACGCCTTGCAGCCGGTGCAGACGTCCAGGTCGACCTCGAACGAATACTGCTGGCCGGGGCCGGGGCGATGAAACGGGATCAGATCGCGGTAGTACCGGCCCTGAGCCGGCGCCTGCCCGTCGTCGTGGTGGCGCGAGAAGCGATCGACGGCGGTCAACTGTTGTTGCTCGTGAAGGACGCGATCCAGAAACGCCGTCAGCTTGCTGGGCACGCTGCTGGCGACATCGGCGGGCGGCGCGATCCGCAAAAGCGTGCTGCGGACGGCGGTGGGACTGCTGGATGGTGGCAACCGACGCCTACTTGGTCACCGACGGTGAATCGAGCTGGACATCGACCTTCACTTGGACGCGTCCGTCGCGCACCCGCACCGGAAAGGCCGCCACCCGCACCGCCGCGTCGTCGAGGCAAATGCCGGTCCGCAGATCAAAGCTTTGCTTGAAGATGGGCGAGGCGATCTTCGGAACGCCGTTGCGATCGCCCATGATCCCGCGCGACAACACCGACGCCTGGCTGAAGGGATCGATGTTGTCCAGGGCATACAGGGCGGGCGCGGTGCCTGGGCGAAAGATGGCCACCTGCCGGCGCCCCACCAGCGCGCACACCGCCGCCTTCGGGCGAATGTCGTCCAGCGCGCAGACGTCGATCCATTCCGCTTGATCCGCGACGACGTCGGCGTCCATTGCCAGCGGCAAACGGGCGGCCACGCTCATTGCGCTCTCCGGTCGGTTTCAGCGGGGCGCACCATCGACTGTCGTTCCTCGACGGTGGCGGGGCGATGTTGCTGGCGCAGCGGCACACGCACGATCCCCGGATCGGGCGCGTCGGAGTTCACGAAGGTGCGGAACATCTTCAGCTTGTCCGGATCGCCCAAGGTGGTCGTCCACTCGCACTGGTACGTGTCGACGACGTTCTTCATCTCGGCCTCCAGTTCGGCCGCGATACCCAGCGCGTCGTCGACCACCACCCGGCGCAAATATTCGATGCCGCCTTCGAGCTTGTTCAGCCAGGTGGCCGTGCGTTCCAGACGATCGGCGGTCCGGACATAGAACATCAGGAAGCGATCGACGTAACGAAGGACGGTGTCCTCATCGAGATCGGACGCCAGCAACTGCGCGTGCTGCGGCTTCATCCCGCCGTTGCCGCAGACGTAAAGGTTGTATCCCTTCTCGGTGGCGATGACGCCAAAGTCCTTGCCCTGGGCCTCGGCGCACTCGCGCGCGCAGCCGGACGCGGCGGCCTTCAGCTTGTGCGGGCTGCGCAGGCCCTTGTATCGGTTCTCCAGGCGAATGGCGAAGCTGACGGAATCCTGCACGCCGAACCGGCACCAGGTGCTGCCCACACACGACTTCACCGTACGCAGCGCTTTGCCGTAGGCGTGGCCGGATTCAAAGCCGGCGGCGATCAGCTGGCGCCAGATGGCCGGCAGTTGATCCAGCGTGGCGCCGAACAGATCCACCCGTTGAGCGCCGGTGATCTTCGAATAAAGTCCGAAGCGCTCGGCCACTTCACCAAGGACAATCAGCTGGCGCGGCGTGATCTCGCCGCCCGGCACGCGCGGCACCACGGAGTAGGTTCCGTCACGCTGCATGTTGGCCAGCGCGCGATCGTTGGTGTCCTGGAGGCCGGCGTGGTCGGGACCGAGAACATATTCGTTCCACAGCGACGCCAGGATCGACGCCACCGCCGGTTTGCAGATCTCGCAGCCGGCCCCTTTGCCGTGCGCCTCCGCCACCTCGTCGAAGGTGCGGTGGCGCTTCACCCGCACCAGGTGAAACAGCTCTTGCCGCGAATGGGGAAAGTGTTCGCAGATTCCGTGGTTGACGGTCACGCCGGCTTTTTTCAGCTCGACCTTCAAGATCTCGCCGACCAGCGTGGAGCACGAACCGCAGCCGCTGCCGGCCTTGGTACACTTCTTCACGCTGGGCACATCCAGAAGGTTCTTGGTGGCGATGGCCTCGCAGATCTCGCCCTTCGAGACGTTGTGGCAGCTGCAGATCAGCGCCTCGGCCGGCAGGTTCGCCGGCGACAGGCCGCCGCCGCGCGTGCTGCCTTCACGACGCGGAAGGATCAACTCGTCGGGCTCGGCGGGCAGCGCGGTGCGCGTCTGCACCATCGCCAAAAGCTGGTTGTACGCCGCCGCGTCGCCCACCAGGATGCCGCCCAGCAGTCGTTGCTTGTCGGCGCTGACCACCAGGCGCTTGTAAACGCCCGCCACCGTGTCGACCAGGCTGACGGTGTGCGCGCCGGCGTCCAGGCCGAAGGCGTCGCCAAAGCTGGCGACGTCCACGCCCAGCAGCTTCAGCTTGGTGCTCATGTCGAACGTGGTGAGGTGGCGATCGCCGCCGCCGCCCAGTTGTTCGACGGCGATCTCCGCCATGCGGTAACCGGGCGCCACCAGGCCGTACACGCGGCCGTCCCACGACGCGCACTCGCCGATGGCGAAGATGTCGGGGTCCGACGTGCGGCAGTGCTGATCGACGACGATCCCGGCGCGCGAGGCGATGGCCAAGCCGCAGGCCCGCCCGAGTTCGTCGCGCGGCCGGATGCCCGCCGAGAAGACCACCATCGCCGTGTCCAGCTGCCCGCCGTCGGCGAACTGCAACCCGACGACGCGCCCTTCTTCGACCAGGATCCGTTTGGTCGCCATGCCGGTGTGCACGCCGACGCCCAAGGCTTCGATCCGCCGCTTCAAGACCGCGCCGCCGATCTCGTCCACCTGCAGCGGCATCAGGCGCGCCGCCATCTCCACCACATGGGTTTCGAGTCCCAGGTTCCGCAGCGCGTTCGCCGCCTCCAAGCCCAAGAGGCCTCCGCCGACCACTGCGCCCACGCTGACGTCGGCGGCGTAGGCGCGAATCGCTTCCAGATCGGCGATGGTGCGGTAGACGAAGCAACCGGCGGCCTCGCGGCCTTCCAGCGCCGGCACGAACGGATAAGAACCGGTGGCCAGCACCAGCCGGTCGTAGGGAACCGCTTGCCCCGTCGACGATCGAACGACCTTCGCGGCGCGATCGACGGCCACCGCGTTCTGACCCACCAGTACGCGCACGCCGGCCGCGGCGTAGTGTTCTGCGGTCGCCAGCGTCAGGCCGTCGGCGCCCTGGCCTTCGAAGAACTTCGACAGGTTCACGCGGTCGTAGGCCAGCCGCGTCTCGTCGCAAAAGACGGTGACGTCCCAGCCGTCACTTTGCGGGCCAGAGGTCAGCTGATCGACGAAGCGATGGCCGACCATGCCGTTGCCCACCACCACCAGTCGCCGCCGAGAATTCATCTCCCTTCTGAAATACCGGCGAACGTGTTTCGTAGGCGTTAACGAAGCGCCCTATTGACGTAAACGACGAAACGCAGAGCTGTTAACGACGGTCCGTCCTGCCGGTGTTGCGTCGTGGAGCGCGCGCTAAGAGCGAGCAAAATCAGTGGTGGCCGCCGGGACCGTGCACGTGACCGTGGGCCAGCTCGTCGGCGGTGGCGTTGCGCACTTCGACCACGTCGACGGTGAAGTGCAACGTCATCCCGGCCAGCGGGTGGTTGCCGTCGACGGTCACCTGATCACCGTCGATGGCGGTGACCTCCACGACGTGCGCGCCACCAGCAAGCCAGGCCCGATAGCGACCGCCCACCTTGACCTTGCGCTTGTCGTCGACCTGCAGTTGGCGCAGCGGGATGGTCTGCCGCAACGATTCGTCACGCGCCCCGTACCCGTCGGCCGGCGGCAACGAGACAGCCACGTTGTCGCCCGCGCTCTTTCCTTCCAGCGCGCGTTCCAGGCCGGGCACGATGTTGCCCAGGCCGTGCAAATACGTCAGCGGGTCGGTTCCCATCGACGTGTCCAGGATCTCGCCCGCGTCGTCCTTGACCGTGTATCCGATGGTCACGGCCTTCTTCGCGCTGATTTTCATGGGGCGGCATGCTCGCACAGGGTCTATCCGTCGTCGATGGTGCTGGAAGATCAAAAACGACATGGGCGACGCGTCGGATTTTATTGACCAGCGCATTGGGGGCAATTAGTGCCAACAACGAAATGGTCCTGATGTAGCATTGTCTTCGACGCCGTCGCCCCGCGCGCGTCGCTCGCGCCTTAACGCCGAGCGAGGAGGAACAATGGACCGTCAGAATCTGTTTCGTGCGGCGAGAAAATTGTCCGTTGCGTTGGCGCTGAGCGGCTGGGCGTGGCTGGCATTGCCGGCGACAGGACAAGCGGCGACCGGGATGCAATACGAACCGGCCAAAGGTTACCCCACGCCCACCGGCGGCGGCGGCGCCAGCGCCACCGACAGCGGCGCGACCGGTGACGACGGCGCCGCGGGCAGCACCGGCAGCGGCGGCGCCGCGGGAAACGTCGACACCCCGGCGTCGTCAGGCGGCGGGTGCGCGATCGCGGGCGAGACTTCGCTGCCAACCGGCGCGGCGTTCGGTCTGACGATCGGCCTGGCGGCGCTGGCCCGACGCCGCGCTCATCAGCGCACGCCTCAAAATTCGTCGCGCTAGCGGCGCCGCGGGCGGCGGCGCAGCAGCAGCGTCGCCAGCAGGCCGGCCACCACCAGCAGCCGACCAGCCCCGCCAGCACCGTCGGTGCTGACCAGTCGGCAACTGCAACCGCCGTCCGAGCCGACCGCGCCGGCGGTCGGTGATCCGTCTGCGCCGGCATCCGCGCCGACGATCCCGCCGACGGCGCCGCCGCTCCCTGTCGGCGATACGCTCCCCCCGCCCGAGCCGGACGCGCCGCCAGAGCCGCCGGGACCCACCATGCTGCCGCCGCCACCGGTGCCCGACGGTGGCGTGGTCGTCGCGTCCTTGGCAACGCTGGCGTCGGCGGCGGGCGCACCAGCATCACGCATACCGGCGCTGTCGATTGCCCCGCTGTCGGCAAGAGCGCCCGCGTCCACCTCGGTCGGCGTCGTCCCGTAGGTCAGCGTGTATTGATCGCTGCCCGCCGACGAGCCGCCCCACCCGCAGGTGCGCGGCAACTCGGCGGGCGTGCTCTTGGGGAAGGTGTGCAGGCGATAGACGTACGTCAGCGGGCGGCCGGTGGAATCGGTGACCTGATGGTTATAGAAGGTCGTCTGCCCGTTGGCCGGCAACATGTCGCACGAGGTGATGTCGTAAGTCTCCAGCACGCCCGGATCGATCTCCACCACCTTGGGCAAACCGGTCTTGTGCAGCACCGTTGATTTGCCGGTGCTGAGATCGGTGGTGGTGATGGTCCACGTCTGGCACCCGCCCGACACGCAGCCGGTGCCGGCGATGGTGCCGCGGATGGTGTCGCCCACGCCGACGTCGACCGGATCGGTCTGCACATCCATCGGGGCGCAGCAGTACTCCGAGATCACCCACCAGCGTTTACCGGGCGCATAGAACTCCAGCACCGGTTGCACGATGCCAGGATCGGCGTTGCCGGTCTGGGTCTCGACGCTGTTGAAGAAAGCGATGTCTTGCTTGACCACTGTGACCGGCGCCTTCGGCACCAGCCAATCGGTGCTGACGGTCAACCCGCTGTCGAAGCTGATCGCGCTGGTATAGTCGTACCAGGTCATCCAGCCGTCGTAGGTGTGCGACGACGGCGACGGAGCCGACGACGACGCGCCCAGCATGTGTCCGGCGCGGTCGAAGCGTGGATACGCACACGGCGCAACCCGGTCACGCACGACGCCGCCGAGATCGCTGATGACGCCGTCGTTGTCGATCGATTCGTCGGCGCGCAGCTTGATAACGCATGACGGATGAAAGAACCCATTGCGGGTGAAGACGTACGACGCCGGCACGCCGAAGGGCTTGTCCACCGGCTGCAGCAGCACCGCGTGGCGGTCGAACGGACGCGCCGACAAGTCCACCGGCGGCGCAGCCGGCGCCGCCGCCGTCGACGCCAGCAAAAGCCCCAGGGACAAGAACACCGTCGGCACCGCTCGACGACAAAAACAGCCAAACCCAAGACAGGCGTTCATCAGCATCGCGGGTGTGAGCAGCAATTGTCATTCCAGAGGACAATCGCCGCAAGCCGCGGCGATCGACGACCGATCCTGGCTTTGTGCGCTGACGGCCAGCGCAGTTCGCGATGCGAGCGATCGCACCCGTCGCCGACCGCCCGCCACCTCCCGCGCGACGGATCGCCGGCGCAGGAAATTAGGAAACCGTGGCGCGGTCGCGCACCATAGGGCGATGTCCGCGGGGGATCGACGTTCGGTCGGGATCGACTTTGGAACCACCAACACGGCCGTCGGTCTGGCCGACGAGGCCGGCGGGGTGCGTCTGCTGTCGTTGCCCGGGCCGGGCGGCGCGCCCGCCACCACCTGGCGCACGGTGCTTTTCTTTGAAGACGGGTTGCCGCCCAACGCGGGCGCCCCGGCCATCGATCGCTTCTTGACCGTGGACGGCGACGGGCGGCTGGTGCAGTCGATCAAATCGCACCTCAGCAGCGCGTCGTTTTCGCGCACGATGATCCTGGGCCGGACGTACACCCTGGAGGCGTTGATCGCCGTCTTCCTGCGCGCCGTGCGCGCGGCGGCGGAAAGCGGCGGCGTGGACCTGGGCGGGCGGGCGGTGATCGGGCGCCCGGTGCGGTACTGGGGCGCACGCGACCCCGAAGACGAGGCCCGTGCGTTGTCGCGCATGCGGGCGGCGCTGGATCTGGCGGGGTTTTCCGACGTCGCCTTCGAATACGAACCGATCGCCGCGGCTCTGCGTTACGGCGCCACGCTGGATCACGACGAGCTGATCCTGGTGGCCGATTTCGGCGGCGGCACCAGCGATTTTTCTTTGGCCCGCGTCGGCCCGCAGGTCGCGCCCGGCGACAGCAGCGCCATCCTGGCCACCGGCGGCCTGGCCATCGGCGGCGACAGCTTCGACGCGCGGGTGATCGATGCGTTGGTGGCGCCGGCGCTGGGATTGGGCACGCATTATCGCGACGAGCTGGGCGCGCGCACGGCGGTGCCGGCGGCGCTGTTCGGACGCCTGCGACGCTGGCACCACCTGTCGTTCTTGAAAGAGCCGGCCACGCTGCGCCTGCTGGAACGCATGGAGCACGGCGCCGAGGCGCCGCGCGAGATCGGCCGCCTTCTGCAAGTGGTGCGCGACGAGCTAGGCTTGCCCCTTCACCGCGCCGTCGAACGCGGCAAGGTGGCGCTGTCCGCCGACACCAGCGCAGCGTTGGACATCGACGATCTCGAGCTGCGCTTGCCCATGCAGCGTCGCGATTTCGATCGTTGGATCGTCCCGGAGCGCGAGGCCATCGATCAGGCGATCGCCCGCGTCCTCGGTGACGGCAACGTCAGCGCCGCCGATGTGGACACGGTGTTCGCCACCGGCGGCTCGTCGCTGGTGCCCGCCGTGCGGCAGTCGCTGGCCGCGCGCTTCGGCGCCGGCAAACTGGCCGGCGGCGAAGAGCTGACCTCGGTCGCCTGGGGTTTGGCCGCCCGCGCGCGGCAGTTGTTCAGCGACCGCTAGTTGACCGGATACCCGCGCCACACCCACTGCAGCGCCTCGGCCAGGGTCTGGCCGACGACGTTGCCGTCGACGTGCCCGGCGCTGAGCGCGTGATCATAGTGATAGTGATAGCCGCGGGTCTTCATCGACAGCGCCATGCGGATGTTGGCCAGGTTGAAGTCGCGGTATTCGATCGGGCCGTACTTGGTGTCCAGGAGGTGACCGGGCGTCCCCAGGTCGCCGTCGGCGGATTCCAGCCAGACGCGGATCGGTTTGTTCACCGTGGTATTCCAGACGCAGCCGGCAGTCTCGCAGTCGGCCTGGGTCAGCGGTGTGTCGCAGGGGCCGGGGTTGTCGCTGCCTTTGTCGGCGCCGGTCTTCGGTTCGCAGTGCTGGACGATCAGACCGTGGGCCGGATCGGCCATCGGGTCGACGAAGTGCGGATCGACGTCGTGATAGACCCAGCAACCGTGCGGGAACGGCGCGCCCGCCGGCACCTGCGAGACGAACGTACCCGAGTAGGTCAGCACGCGCCGGAACAGATCCGGGTGCCACCACGCCATCGAGAATGACGCCGCTCCACCCGAGCTGCCGCCGAACGTGCCGTGGCCGTTCGGATCGTCGGTGAAAGCGAGATTGATCTGCAGCTGGTTCTTCACCTCGGTGATAGCGCGCGGCAGAACCTCTTTGATGACGAACGTGGCAAACAGGCCGGAGACGGTGTCGTACTCCAGGCCGCGTTCGCTGCCCATGGCGTCGCCGCCGCCGTTCTGCACGAACAGCACGACCAGCTTCGGCATCTTGTTCATGGCGATCAGGTTGTCCAGCGCGGGCGGCACCGTGTCCGTCCCCATCGCGTCCTGCGTGACGATGAAGGGAGCGGGCGTGCCGGGCACGTACTGCATCGGCACGTACACGCTGACCGATCGGTTGTAGGCGCCGTTGACGCCTTTGTAGATCTGGCTCTGCGCGCCGGTCATGGTGAAGTTGATCATGCGGCCCTTGGGCACGCCGTTTTGAAAGCTGAGCAACGGATCGCGCTTGTACGTCGGTCCGATGGTGCGATCGCCGTCGCCATCGGCCGAAACGTCGGGCAAGCCTCCGCCGTACCCGCCAGGGCCGGTCTCGCCGCCGCTGTCGATGCTGTTGACGTCGTTGCCGGCGTCCGTGGCCACGGTCCCGCCGCTGCCGGCGATTGCTCCCCCGCTGCCGCTGCTGCCACCGCTGGCAGGTGGCGCGCCGCCCGACCCGCTGCTGCTACCCCCGCTCCCGCCGGCCGCCGCGCCACCGCTGCCCGTTGCCGCCGGGCTGCTGCTTGTCGAACAAGCGCCTCCGGCGACAATCAACGAACCAACCAGAACTATTCGTGTCAGGGCAATACGATTCATTGACCTAATGACGGCGAAGCCCCAAAAATCAGGCATCAATCGTGGCGACTCCGCCGCCTGCCGTCCTAAATAGGATAGCGCGTTCCCAAAATCCCTCGAATCGTCTTTACCAGGAGATGGCTTTCGATCGGTTTGCGCAGCTTCACGATGTGCTCGGGAAGCCAGTTCTGATCGATGCTGGCGCTGAGGATGACGACCGGAACCGCCGCAGCCGCCTCAGCTGCCTGCAGTTGGTACAGAAACTGATACCCGTCCATCACGGGCATCGCCAGATCGAGGATCACCAGCGCCGGTTGTTCCCCTTTGGATGCCAATTGCTCCAACGCATCGGCGCCGTTCTCCGCATCCCGCACCCGAAACCCCTCGTCGGCCAGGAAATCCGTCAGCGCCTCGCGGACGTGCGGATCGTCGTCGACGATCATGATCTCGGGTGCGGGAGCCGCCAACATCAATCCACGATTCGTCTTCCTTGGATGAGGCGAATGGCCACTGCGATGACCGCGAGAATCAGCAACAAGTGGATGAACCCGCCCAAGGTATAGGACGTGACCATCCCGAGACCCCACAAAATCAGCAACAGAACTGCAATTGTCCATAACATGACTACGCTCCTGCCATTTGAGTTGACTCCAGTAGATCCTGCGCGCGACCAACCGCGCGCCAGGCACTGCGTTTGATTCGACGTTCAAGCTCGCGGCGCGTCGCTTGGCCCGATCGCGGCGCCAGCAAAAGTCCCAGGCCGAGCCCGGTCATCACGCCGAGACCCAGAATTGAAATGGTGCCAACGAAGGCCGCCCCCGTTGAATTTTTCTTTGCCAGCCCCAGCGTTTCCAAGATGGAGCTCTTCCGCAGCCGCTCGATGCTTTTCTTCGCGTTCATCGCGCCTCCTTTTGTGTGCGTCCCAAAAACTCGTTTGGTTTCAATCGCCACGAAGGGGAGTACTTCAATTCACGTGCCAGCAGGATCGGCCGCATCGAACGGCGGGGTTGCCTGCCGCGGAGGCGCAAACTCGTTACAAACACGGAATTCGTTACGGCGGCGTAACCTCGGCGGCGGCTGGCAGCCGCGCGTGTTAAACCTGCGACCGTGGGAGGCAATCAAAGCGGGAGCGGGCCAATGAAGATCCTGGTGATCGACGACGAAGTCGAGCTCCGCGGGGTCATCTCGGATGTTCTGCGCGACGCCGGCCACCAGGTCGTCGAAGCCGGCGACGATGGTCCCGCCGCGCGCACGTTGGTGGATGAAGGCGGCTTTGATCTGGTGCTCAGCGACGTGCGGTTGCCGGGCGTCGATGGGTTAGAGCTGTTCCGGCGCGCCCGCACCACGTCGCCCTTGTCCGATTTCATGCTGATGACCGCCTTCGCCGATGTTGGCGAAGCGGTGGCCGCGCTGAAAGAGGGCGCCGCCGACTACCTGACCAAACCGTTCGACCCCGACGAGCTTTTGCACCAGGTCAGCCGCATCCAGGCCAGCCGGGCCATGCGCCGCGAGCTGATCGAAGCGCGGCAGGCACTGGCCCAGCGCTCGCCGGCCAACCAGCTGGTCGGCCAATCGCCGCAGATGCTGAAGATCCAGGCCCGCATCGAGATGATCGCGCAAAGCGACGCCGCCACGCTGATCACCGGCGAGAGCGGCACCGGCAAGGAACTGGTGGCCCGGCTGCTGCACGATCGCGGCGCCCGCGCCCAAAAGCCATTCGTCGCGGTCAACTGCGCCGGCTTTCCCGACACCTTGATCGAAGCCGAGCTGTTCGGCGTCGAGCGCGGCGCTTTCACCGGCGCGGTCAAGCGCCGCGAAGGCCGATTCAAAGCCGCCGACGGCGGGACGCTGTTTCTCGACGAGGTCGCCGAGCTGCCCCTGACGGCACAGGCCAAGCTGCTACGGGTCCTGCAAGAAGGCATCGTCGAGCCGCTGGGCACCAACACGGCGATCAAGGTCGACGTCCGCCTGGTCTCCGCCACCCACCGCAACCTGCGCGAACGGATCGCCGCCGGGCTTTTTCGGGAAGATCTCTTTTATCGCATCAACGTCCTGGACGTGGCGTTGCCGACGCTGCGCGAACGCGACGGCGACCTGCCCATCCTGGTGCAATTTTTTCTGGACGGGTTCGCCCGCGCCGACGGTCAGGGCAAGCCCAGGGCGCCCACCATCTCGAGTGACGCTTACGGGGCGCTGAGCGCATACGGTTATCCCGGCAACGTGCGCGAGCTGGCCCACGCCATCGAACACGCGGTGGTGCTGGCTGGCGGCGGCGAGATCACCCTCGATCATCTGCCCGCGGCGATCGCCGAAGCGGCGCCCGCCGGTCGAGCGAAGGCAGCCGCGGCGAATGGCTCAGCGCCGGTGGTGGAGGCCGACGTCGCCGCGCCGCTGGCCCAGGCGGTGCGGGCCTTTGAAAAGGCCCATCTTTTGAAGGTGCTGAACGCCGCCGGTGGCAAACGGGTGCGCGCCGCCGAGATGCTGGGCATCTCGCGCAAGAGCCTGTGGGAAAAATTGCGCTCCTATGACCAGGCCGAAGCCGAACGCGACAAAGAATCCGACTGACAGCGCGCGGCCGCCGCCGTCGTTGTGATCGGCGATCAAGCAGCGCGGTCTTCGAAACGCGGTCGGTGATGATCGTGCGGGTGGTGGTCGCCGCGCTCGATGCTTTCGACGGCGGCCAGCAGGCCGCCTAGGTTCGACAGCAGACCCAGCCTGCGGCGCGAGGTGCTTTTCTTGGCCAGCGACTCGGCGGTCAGCTGATCAAAGCGAGCGCGGATGTCCGCCACGGTGACCGGGGCCTGAGCGGCGTCCTGGCGGGCGCGAAACGCCGCTTCGATGGTGATCTGTACGGCGGCGGCCACTGCCGGGGCGAGAACCAAGCCGATCCACCCGATGGTGCTGGCCAGCAGCAAGGCCACGAACGCCACCAACAGCGGATTGTATTCGCGCGACCGAAGCATCCGCGGAACGATCCGTTGCAACGCCAGCAGCAATGCTCCGGTGCACAGAGCAACGATCGCCGCCATCACCACGCCCAGCGGCGCCACCGCCACCGCCACGACCAGCATCGACAGACCCAGGCCCGCGATCGGCACCACGCGCAGCACCGCCACCAGCAACGCCGTCGAGATCGGGGCCGGCGCGTGCAGCGCCGCCAGCGCCAGCGCCGTCACTGCCAGGGCGATCAGCGATTTGCACGTCTCGCCGAAAACATGCAGTCCCACGCCGACCCCGAGATCCGACGCCAGCCGGCGGAAAAGCGGACGCAGCTCGGCAGGGATCAGCGCCGCCAGGCCGGACATCACCGGCTCGCGGTGAACGGACCAGCTCAGGCTCAGCACCACCACCAACACACTGGAGGCCAGCGCCTGCAGCACCATCAGCGTGGCGTGCCACGCGCCACCCATGAGCGCCGCCGACCGCACATGCGTGGCCAGCGCCGTCGCCGACGGCAGCCAGTGCGCCAGCAACGCCAACCGCCCGCCGGCCCCGCGCCAGCCGCCGAGGTGCCGTTCGTACGACGGCAAAAAACCATCCAGGGCCGCGGTCAACTCGTTGCCGACGCTGGGAAGCAGCAATGCCACTACCGTCACCGGCGCCGCCGCCGCGCAGAGATAGCCAATCACCAGGGCCAACCCGCGCGGAACGCGGTAACGAATCAGGGCCATCACCAGCGGGCGAACCGCGGCGGCCAGCACAATGGCCAGCGCCAGCAACGCCACCACCAGGCGCAACCGATAAAGCAGACTGATGGCGGTCAGCGTGGCGGCCGCCAGCGCGGTCACTTGCGCCACGCGCCTCACGACATCACCTGGGGTGGCGTCGGTGATTCAGCGTCGGACAATAGCCGCGCGGTGCGCAAGGCCAGCAACTCGGCGGCGTCTTCGACGGTGCAATCGCGTCCCACCGCCGCGCGCTGGCGGCCCATGCGCCGGGCCGCCAAGGCCACCGTGATGGCGCGGTAGCGCAGCAAGCTGACCGCGTCGCGCCCCTCCGGCGCCACCTCGCGCGGCGCCTGTACCAACAAGCGGGTCAGCCCCATCTGCAGCAGCGCCGCGATGGGCACCGCCACCATCGCGCCCATGACGCCGCCAAGAGCACCCAGCGCCACCACGGTCAACAAGACCAGCAGCGGATTGATCCCCACCGACTTTCCCATCACGAAAGGCGTCAGCAGATAGTCGCTGGCCATGCGCAGGGCCGCGGCGAAAATAATCACCGGGACGATCAGCGACGTCTCCGTGCCCGCCGCGCACAGCACGCCGACCGCCGCCGCCATCAGCGGGCCGGCGATGGGAATGACCTCGGCGAAGGCGGCGATGGTCCCCAGGGCCAGCGCGCCGGGGACGCCGCTGATCAAATAAAAGATCGTCGTCACTGTGCCGACGATGAAAGACAGCAGCGCCTGCCCGCGCACGAAGGCGCCCAGCCGCCCGTCGATCTCGTCCATCAGCACGCGGCCCGCGTCGCGGCGCTCGGGCGCGACCAGCTTCAGGATCCCGCGCTGGATGGTGGCCCGTTCGGTGATCCAGGCGTAGGCGCCCACCAGCGCCGCGGCGGCCGCCCACAGCGGATCGCCCAAGCTTTCGACGGCGGTCCAGTTCGCGCTGGTCACCGTCGCCAGGCCGCAATCACCGGGCAGCGCTTGCTGGATGGTGCTGGTCAGCAGGTGCGACGGACGCGACAGGGTCCAGGCGCGCAGCGATCGACAGATCTGCGGCGCGCGCTCGGCGACGTGTCCAATTTGATCGGCCACCGTCGGGAACAGCAGCAAAGCGGCGCCGCCGCAGATCATCACCAGCAGCGCCAGCACCAGAAATCCGGCCACATGGCGGGGGATGCCCCGTCCGGTCAGCCACATCACCGCGGGCTCGCTGGACACGGCCAGCACCAACCCGAGGACCAGATACGGCAGCACGCCGCCGGCCAGCGACAGCAAGGCGAACGCCCCCGCCACCGCGACCGCCACCAATGTCGCCAGCACCAACCGGCGCGGCGTCCACGCCGGCGGCGCCGTGGTGGCGCCGGGCGCAGGATCGATCGCCGTCATGCCAGCCGCCGGGCAACCAACTTGATTCCAAACGACGGGTTCATGGGCAAGGGCTCCTGGTTGCAGATTTGGTGTTGCACAAGTCCATCAAGCGGCGTGCCAGAAACAGCGTGCGTGCGACGCTCGAAAACGCCGAGAACAACGTCGTTGGGCGAATGCGATCGCGACAATCTGTTACCCAGCAGTGACGCCGCTACCGACCGGCAACCAAGCGGCTGCGCGCGCTTTCAGCCCGGCTTGGTATGGCCCTTTGGCGGCGTGAGCAGCGCCTGGTCAACGGCCGGTGGCTGCTTGGGCAGGCGCACCGTGAAGCACGTTCCTTCTCCGCGCGCCGAGCGAACCGTGATCGTCCCGCTGTGCGCGTCGACGATGCGGCGAACGATGTAAAGACCCAGACCCAGGCTGTGGCGTCCCGCGCCTGGGCCGCGGCGGTAGGCTTCGAAGACGTGGGGCAGGAACTCCGGCGCGATGGGCTCGCCTTGATTCTCCACCGACAGATCAAGGGCCTTGCCGTCGGGCACCGTCGCGCAGGTCACGGCGACCGCGGTGCCGGCGGCGCTGTATTTCACGGCGTTGCCCAGCAGGTTTTGCAGCACCTGGTGCAGCCGATCGGGATCCCAGGTGCCGCGCAGGTCGCCCTGCTTGCGCAGCGAAAATTCGCGGCCGGCGTGGGCGGCGCGCGCCTCGTTGACCGCGTCGTCGGCGATGACGCCCAGATCGCAGGTCCGCAGGCGGACCGGAATGCCCTTGCCCAGCGCCGCCGCGGTGTAGTCGAACAGATCTTCGATCATCCGCCCCATGCGGCTGGCGCTTGAAGTGATGCGCGTGGCGGTCTTCACGCGCCGGTCGTCCGGCAGCGAATCAGCGCGGGCCAGGATGGCGGCGTTCATGGCGATCGCCGACAGCGGGTTGCGCAGATCATGGCTGGCGATGGCCATGACCTGACGTTGATAGGCCTCGGTGGCGCGCAGCTCGGTCAGATCGTCGAACTGGATCAACGTGGCCGCCTTGGCCCCGTCGTCGCCAATGACATCCAGGCGGCGCAGCCGCACCACTGCGCTGCCGCGCGCGCCGACCACCTTGAAGTCCTCTGACTCGGCGTCGCCGCCGCCCAGCGCAGCCGCCAGCGCCTGCCGACCGCGCGGCACGTCCGGCAGGCGCGCCGAACCGGCCACCAGTTCGGCCAGCGTCTCCGCGTGGGCCAGATCGGCGCCCAGCATTTCCAATGAACGGGCGTTGCGCAGCAAGATGCGGCCGTGCGGATCGGCGATGATCAGGCCCGCGGGGAGCTGTTCGATCACCGCATTCAAAAGACTCTGCTGGTTTTGTATGCGCGTCTCGGCCAGCTGGCGCTCCCGTTCAGCCAGGCTGGCGCGGCTGGCCCGGCGCACCACCTGATCCAGGCGATCGCGCGACAGCGCTCGCTTGGGCAAATAATCGGCGGCGCCGGCGTTCAGCAGGCGCACCACCACGTCGGCGTCATCGAGGCCGGTCAACATGACGACCGGCACCAGGACCTTGGCCACGCCGAACGCCGCCAGCGCCGAGAAGCCGTCGCCATCGGGCAGCGAATAGTCCAGTAGCACGCAGTCCACCGCCGATGGATGATCGCGCAGCCGGGTCATCGCCTGTCCCAGAGATCCCGCCTCGGCGACCTGAAACCCGAGACCCTCGCCCAGGCGGCGCACGGCCATGCGATCCACCTCGTCGTCGTCGACGACCAGGACGTTCAAGATCTGGGGGGCGTTCACGGAAGCTCGACCAGCGTCCAATACTTGTTCAAAGTGCTCATCAATTCGGAAAAGCCAAGGAACGAGACCGGCTTCAGCAGATAGCCGGCCACGTTCAGATGATACGCCTCGACCTTATCGCGGTCGTCGTTCGACGTGGTCAGCACCACCACCGGCAGCGACGACAGCGCGGGATCGCGGCGAATGGCGTGCAGAAACTCGAGGCCGTTCATGCGCGGCATGTTCAGATCCAGCAGCACCAGGCGGCGCTGCGCCGGCACCACCCCGTTGCGCAGCATCTCCAGCGCCTCGACGCCGTTGCCCGCGGTCCACAGCGGGTTGGTGATGTTGTTCTTGCGAAAGGCGCGGCGGACGTTTTCCACGTCCACCTCGTCGTCCTCGACCAGCAAGATGTTCAGCGGGTGTCCGGTCAGGGCGGCGCTTTTTTCTTCCGCCGAGATCTCATGGTCGGGGTCGTTCATGCGCGCTCCTGTGGTTGGTCATAGTGTTCGATGAACTGTTTGGGCCAGGCGACGTGGAAGGTGGCGCCCGCGCCCGGCGACGACTCCACCCAGGTGGTCCCGCCCCGGCTCTCGACGATCTTTCGCACCGTCGCCAGCCCGATGCCGGTGCCGCCTGTCTTGTCGCGCGACTCCAGGGTCTGGAACACGCCCCAGATGCGTTCGTGAAACTCCTTGGCGATCCCCGGGCCATTGTCCTTGACGGTGAAGTCCCAGAACATCCCGCTGTCCGCCACGTCGATCTGGACCCGCAGGTGGTCGGTCTGTCCGTGCTTGAGCGCGTTATCGATCAGGTTCTGGAAGACCTGCTGCATCGGCACCGGCTCGGCGGTCAACTGCGGTAGGTGGGCGCCGATCTCCACCGTGGCCTTGGCGCTGGGGGACAAAAGCTCGACGATGTTGCGTAAAAGCTTGCCCACGTCGACCCGTTCGGGCGTCGACCGCTGCTGCCCGGCGCGCGAGTAGGAAAGGATCCCATCGACCAGCGCCTCCAGGCGCGCCACCCGGCCACGCAGCTGCAGCAGGTACTTGCGGCTGGTGTCGTTCAGGTGCTCGCCCATGTCTTCTTCGACCCAGGTGGACAGGCTGGCGATCCCGCGCAGCGGGGCCTTCAGATCGTGCGAGGCGGCGTACGCGAACCGATCCAGATCGCGGTTGCTGCGCTCGAGATCGCGGATCAGGCGCTCACGCTCGCGCTTTTCGTTCACCAGACGCGCTTCCAGTCTCTCGCGCCGATCGAGGTCGCGCTGGATGCGCACCAGGCCCACGCCCATCCCTGCCAAGATGCCGGTGGCGCTGAGGATGATGGCGATGGCGATGTGATCAAAACGCGCTTTTACTTGCCGGCGCCGGGCCAGCAGGCGTTCCTCTTCGTGCATCATCTCGTCGATGAGCCCGCGCACCTGATCGGTCAGGAACCGGCCGCGCTCGATGCGCGCGCGCAGCGGCGGACCATAACTGGATTCGCTCTCGGCGAGCCGCTCGTCGATGGTGGTGTCAACCAGGCGCAGCCGGTCCATGCCGCTGCCGCGCAACGCCCGTGCCCGAGCCTTCTGCTCCGGGTTGTCCGAGACCAGCCCTTCCAGGTGAGCCGTGGAAACCGCGAAGCGATCGGCGAACGGCGGCTTCGCCGCTTGCAAATAGCGAGCGTCGTCGGTCAACAGATAGCCGCGCTCCATGCTTTCGGCATCCAGCAGCAGCAGCAACGATCGATCCAGCGCCGCCGCCACGTCATAGGAGTGGCTGACGGAATCGTCGACCACCTGCGATTTTCTTTCGATGACGAAGGCCAGGCCGGTCACCACCAGCAGCAATACACCGGCCGCCAGCGTGAAGACGATGGCTCGTGCTTTCGGATGTATTTCCGGCAGGACCGCCATTCCGTCGACCGTCTGTCGCGCGGCGGAAATCGCCGCCAAGCACCGGTTCAGATCTTCAAGCGAGCACGAGCAGCGTCAATCCATTGACCGAATCCCTCCGCCACCCGACGCGCCTCCAGCCGCGCGGAAGACGACGCCGACGTCACCGCCCGCTGCGTGTCCAGCGGAGCGCTCATGCGGGCGCCGAGCAGCAGCACCAATACGATCAGCGTCAGCGTCACGCCGGCCAGGGCGCGCGGCGAGTAATAGCGCGCCGGCACCAGCAGCTCGTCGTCGAACGAATCGTCCTCCAGCGCGGTCATCGGCGCCGACACCAGCGACAGCGCGACGTATGGAGACGACGAGGACGACGAAGATGAAGAATGCGACGGTGACGACAGCGATGAAGACGACGTCGAAAACAACGTCGACGGGCAACTGGTCGGCGGCAGCTCCAGCGCGCCGCACTGCCTGAGCGCCGCTTCCAGGGCCTCGGCAAACTCGAGCACCGACGAGAAACGGTCGTCGCGCGCGCGGGCCATCCCTTTGCGCAGCACCGCTTCGACCTCGGCGGCCGGCCACGAGACCTGGTCGGACAGGGTCTCTGGCTCGCCGTGAACGATGGCCGACAAGGTCGCCAGCGGCGTGTCGCCCCGAAACGGCGGCCGCCCCGCCAGCAGCGTGTGCGCCACCGCGGCCAACGCGAACTGGTCACTGCGCGCGTCGATCTCCTCGCGGCGGCCCAGCGCCTGCTCCGGCGACATGTACTCGGGCGTGCCCATCACCCTGCTGTCGGTGGTGATGCGCGGTCCGACGCCCGAGATCGAAATCCCAAAGTCGATCACCTTCACCACCGGCGCCTGTCCCGACACCGTGATAAGGACAATGTTCTCCGGCTTGAGATCGCGGTGGATGACGCCCACCGCGTGCGCCGCCGCCAGGGCGCTGGCCACCTGACGAACAATCGACATCACCTCGACCGGCGCCAGCAGGCGCCCGCTGCGCAGGTCGGTGGCAAGATCAGGGCCGTCGATGAATTCGAGCACCAGATAAGGAACGCCGTTCGGCGTGATGTTGAAGTCAACCACCTGCACCACGTTGGGGTGGCGCACGCCAGCCAGGATCTCCGCCTCGCGGCGAAAGCGCGCCAGTGATTCAGGGTGGTAGGCCAACTCGGCCTGCAACGCCTTCACGGCGAAGTACCCTGGCAAGCGCTGGTGAGCGGCCAAATACACCTCGCCCATCCCGCCCGAGGCGATGCGCTGGACGATGCGATAGGTGTTGTCCAGCACTGTGTCCGGTCCGAAGATCGCGCTGCCGGACGGGGAGAAGCCTGACATTATTTGGGGGGAATTACTGGGCGACTCGGAGGCGGCTAGTACATTTTCCATTGGGTGTTCCTTCGTGGGGCGCGCTGATGTTCATCAAGATGTGTGCCATGGCGCGACAGCCTCCGAAGCCCGTGTCGGCGGTTCGGCGGTGGCAGCACCGGCGGCAAATCGGTTTCGCCGCGGTAGCAACGTCACCTCCTGGAAACACTGGCTCGCGGTTGCGACCCTGCCTTCCACGCTATCTGATCGATAGGCAGACCCCACTCGCGGGACCAAACTCGCGTGGAAAAAATTGGCCCCGACGGCCTGCATCGCACCGATTTTTCTAGCGGTCCTGCCCGTTAGCGGAAGAGCCGCGGGCACCGATTCAAGGCGCGGGCGATGATCCAGCGCTGACGTGGCGTGCGGCTTGCTTTGTGGTGGCGACATGCAAAGCAACGCGGAAAGAATCGAATCGTCAAGTGACGATCGCGGTCCCCACTCGACCGGCGCCGTTGGCCGGTCCGGCAAGAACAAAAGCGCCGCCCTGAGCAGCGTGGCCGAGGAGGCCGCACCAGGTGAAGACCGGGACGGCGGCGGCGCGCGGGCTCCTCGCTCGGACGTTCGGTCGTCGATGGGTTGGTACCTGCACGACGTGCGTCGGTACCCCCTGCTCTCGCGCGAGGAAGAGCACGAAATCGCCCTCGAGTACGCCCGCACCGGGAAGAAGGCGCTGGCCGATCGGTTGACCACCGCCAACCTGCGCCTGGTGGTCAAGATCGCCCTCGAGTACAAGCGCGCCCACCACAACCTGCTTGACCTGGTCCAGGAAGGAAACATGGGTCTCGTGCGGGCGGTGGAAAAATACGACGCCCGCCGCGGGGTCAAACTGGCGACCTACGCCTCCTGGTGGATTCGCGCGTACATTTTGAAGTTCATCTTGGCCAACGCGCGCCTGGTCAAGATCGGAACCACCCAGGCCCAGCGCCGGTTGTTCTTCGGCCTTGGCCGCGAGCGGACGCGCCTGGAAAAACGCGGCGAAGGAAAGGCCGACACCAAACACCTGGCCGCCGTCTTCGACGTCAACGAAAGCCTGATTGTCGAGATGGAGCGACGCCTTGGCTCGAGCGAAGCCTCGCTGGACGCCCCGATGGCCCGCGGCATCGAAGGTGGCGACCGCACGCGCGGTGAATCGCTGAGCGCCGAGGCCGACGTGCGGCCCGACGTGCAGTCTGAAACCTCCGAGTTCCGCGCGGCTCTGCAGCGCGAGCTGGCCGTCTTCGAGAAGACCTTGAAGGGCCGCGACATCGAAATCTTCCACGCCCGACTGGTGGCCGAAGACGGCAAGACCCTGATGGAGATCGCCGACACGTTCGGGGTCAGCCGTGAACGGGTACGCCAGATCGAATCGCGCCTGAAGAAGCGCCTGCGCCAGCACCTGCGCCAGACCCTGGGCGACGCCGTCCCCGCCGAGGGCGAAAGCGCCGCGCTGACGATGTGATCCGCCAGGGACGCGGCCGTCGTCGCGACGGCTCGCGCCGCTTTACGGACGCACCACGGTCTTCGTCTTCCGCGGTGACTGCGGCGGCGGCTCGGGCGCCGGGCGCTTGATGCGGTAAAGCGCGCGCACCACGTCGCTGGTGCGGCTGTGGCCGAGCGCGAAGGCCGGCTGGCCATCGATGGCCTTCTTCAGATGCGCCGCCGCGCTTTCGAAATCATTTCCATCGCGGGCCTGCAGGCCGGCGCCGTACTCCAGCGCCGCCGCCAAAGTGGTCGGGTGATTGGCGTGCGCGCCTTGCTTGATGCGCTCGCCATCCCCGGGCCCGAGCACCCCGGCCAGCACGTCGACCACCTTCGCCACCAGCGCGTCCTGCGCCTCCACGAAGTGATCGGCGCGTCCGCTGGCGGTGGCCGCGCACACCACCGTCGCGTCGGCCACCCGCACCGCGCGCACGTCAATGCGCACCGCCGGCGCCACCGAGCGGATCGCCGCGACGACGACGTACGCGGCGCCTGCCGCCTGTCCCGCTGCCTTGGCCGCCGCCTGATCAAACAGACCGGCCGGCTCTTTCACGCCGGTGGGGGGGTTCGCCGCCGCCCGAACCTTGCCGACCACCTGCAAGCCGGTCGACGACGCCAGGTCGTTGAAGACCATGTCGGCCAGGCCCACCGACAGCGGGGCGTACTTTGCCTTGCCGGTGGCGTTGTCGAACGGCAGCACGGTGATGGTGGCGGCCGGCGACTCGGGCGGCGCCGCCCAAGCCGACCCACCGACGGTCACCACCAGAAAAAGAAACCACACCATCACGCTTTTCACGGCGCTGGCCACCCTAGCACGGGGCCGGCTTGCCAACAGTCGGCCCCGGTGGGCAATGATCGGCCATGCCTGCCGTGCCCGCGCCGTTGACGTTGATCGCCGCCATCAGCCGCAACGGCGTCATCGGGCGCGGCGGCAAAGTGCCGTGGGATCTGCCCGAGGACCGCGCCCACTTTCGTCGCACCACCGTGGGCCACGCTGTGATCATGGGCCGGCGCACCTGGGACGAGACCGGCCGCGCCCTGGACAGACGCCGCAACATCGTCGTCTCGCGCGACGGCGCCGTCAGCGGCAGCGGTCGCGAAGTGGTCCCGTCGCTGGACGAAGCGATCGCCCTGGCCCGCACCAGCGATCCCGATCCCTTCGTCATCGGCGGGGCCCAGATCTTTCGCCTGGCCTTGCCGTTGGCCACGCGCCTCATCCTGACCGAGGTGGCCTTCGACAGCGATGGCGACACGTTTTTCCCGCCATTCGACGCCAACCAGTGGCGAGCGGTCGATCGGCGGGTGGGCGATCGGGCGGCCTATGTCACGTACGAACGGGTCGAGTCGTCGCCTTAGGACCCCGGCGCACGCCTCAAAATCCCCCGCTTCGCTATTATCCGGACGTTGGACCGGCAAGGTGGCGTAAGCGATCGGAAGACCGGTTTGGCGGTCGCAGCCCGAGCGATTCTCTTCGTGGCGATCTGGGCCTTGCTGAACGCGATGGCCAACGGGCGCGCGCCTGCCCGCGACGTCGGACCGGGTTGCTGGTTCTTTCTGCCGTCGGTGGACGTGACGGTGGTCCTGGGGATGTTCGCCCTGCTCGGGTGGCGGGGCATTCGGGTTCCCGCGATGGTCGGGTGGCTGTTGGCGGGACTGCTGATCGCCGTGCGCATTTTTCGACTGGGCGACGGCCTTATCCGTTTGAACTACTACCGGCCGATCAACCTGTATCTGGACGTGCCACTCGTGCCCGAGCTGGCGCGGCTGCTGGTCAGCACCGTGGCGTGGCCAAAATTGTTGCTGGGTGCCGCTGCCCTGCTGCTGGCGGTGGGCGTGGTGGTGGCGCTGACCGCGGCGGCCATGGGATTCGCCCAGCGAGCGCTGACCACCCAGGCGACGCCACGCTGGATTTTGCTGGGCGGCGTGATGGTCTGCCTGGCGCTGACGCCGCTGTGGCGATCGTACGATCAGCTGCACATCGGCCTGTTCGGGCAAAGCGTGCTGCCGTCGCTGGTCGAGCAGGTTCGCTTTGGCCTGGCGGCGGGCGAGCTGCGCCGGCGAAAATCAGCGGAGATCGCCGCCACCCAGGAAAAGCTGCGCGTCCCATCGGCGACGCTCTCCAGCCTGGGTGGCGCCGACGTGTTCGTGTTCTTCGTGGAATCCTATGGCAGCACGGTGTTTCGCCAGCCGGCCTTCGCCGCCGCGCTGGCGCCGACGCTGAACACCTTCGCCGCCGAGCTTGGCCGTCATGATCTGTTCGTGGCGACCGGGCTGCTGGATTCGCCGACCTACGGCGGCGGTTCCTGGCTGGCTCACGCCACCTTCGCCTCGGGCGTGACCATCAAGAACGGTCTCGAGTTCGCCGTGCTTCGCCAGACCACGCCGCCGCCCCGCACCCTGGCCTCGTTCTTTCGCGACGCCGGCTATCGAACCATCCTGGTCCAACCCGGCACCACGCGGCCGTGGCCCGAGGGCGAGGTCTCCGGGTTCATGCGCAAGTACTATGCGGCCGACTTTCACTATCGCGGTCCGCCGTTCGGCTGGGCGACGATGCCCGATCAATTCGTGGTCGATTTTCTGCACCGCCAAGAGGTGGCGCCGGCCGACCGACCGCTGTTCATTGAATACGCGCTGGTCTCCAGCCACGCGCCGTGGAACGCGCAGTCGCCGCTTTTGTCCGATTGGTCGCGCCTGGGTGACGGCAGCGTCTTTCACACCGTCAAGCCGCTGGTCTTTCCCGTCACCTGGCAAAATCTGGAAGCCGGCGGACCGGCATACATCAGATCGCTCATCTACGACTTTCAAGCGTTGCAGCAGTACATCGCCCGCCTGGCCGACCGGCGCGCGCTGTTCGTCATCCTGGGCGATCACCAGCCGCCAGGAAATGTCAGCAAAGACGATCCCTCGCCGGCGGTGCCGGTTCATCTGATCAGCCGCGATCGGCAATTGCTCGATCGTTTTGCCGCCGACGGCTATGTGGCCGGCATGAACCCGCCCGCCACCGGCGAGACCGCCGGCATGGACACCTTCCTGCCCATGTTCTTGGCCCGGGTCCGCGGCGGAGAAAAATAACGGCGCCCGAGGCGGCGGCGCTCAGGCCACCGAGACCGGAATCTGATACGGGCCGCCAAAGGGAACGCCGCCGCGGATGGTCTGCACCGGCCGCAGGTAACATGTGCCTTCTCGCGTGTTGTTGCCGGTGTCGATGAATTGGACCGGCTCGTCGTGCAGCTGCATGATCGCCACGTCGGCCGGCGCGCCTTCCTGCAGCGTGCCCAGTTTTTCCACGCGATTGATGATGCGCGCCGGAGCGACGGTGGCCATGGCGACGACGTCGGACAGGGAAAAGCCCAGGTTCAAGAACTTGCTCATCACCCACGGCATGTACGGTTTGCCGGGCGAGTTGGTGCTGAAGGCGTGGATGTCGCTGGACAGCGTGTCGGGCAACAGGCCCTGGGCGAACGCCGTCTCCGCCACGGCGTAATCAAAGCTGCCGGCGCCGTGCGCGACGTCCAGGATCACGCCGCGCTGCTTGGCGGCGCGCGCCGCCGGCAGCACCTGGCCGTCCTGCACGATGTTGTTGCCGACGCCGCTGAAGGCGTGCGTGACGATGTCCCCCGGCCGCATCAGATCCAGCAGCGCCGACAGCGACTGCGGCACGTTGCCGATGTGGCACATCACACGGGCGCCGTTGCCGGCCAGCTCGGCGGCGGCGATGGCCCGGCGCAAAGGTTCGAACCCGTTGTCACCGACCATCCAGGCGGTCTGGCGGACCTTGATGCCAAGGGCGATGTCTTCGTTCTCCGCCACCGCGCGCGCCGCCACCTCGACGTCGGCGTGATCGATGTTCAGCATCTCGGGAACGGGAAATCCGGCCAGGCCGTGGTTGGCGATGTGCACGAAGGCAAACAAGCGCGTGCGCGACTGGGCGACGATGTGGCGGCGAAAGGCGGCAAAGTTGTTGGCCCCCGCGTCGCCGGCGCTGACCGCGGTGGTAGTACACGACAGCGGCACCATCTCGTCGGCGGCGATGCCGATGGCCGAACCGTAAGGATAAACGTGAGCGTGCAGATCGACGATGCCGGGCATGACCAGCTTGTCCTTGGCGTCGATGACGTCCTTGGCCCGATCGGCAGCGATGTCGGTGGCGACCACGGCGATGCGCCCGTTCTTGATTCCGAGGTCGCGCACCGCCGCCAGCGACTGGCTGGGATCGATCACGCGGCCGCCTTTGATGACCAGATCCAGCTTGTCCTGACGATTCATTGCCGGTAGACAATCTGCACGAAGGGGGTTTCCCGCACAATGTCCACCTCGCGCAAACCTGTCGTCACCGACCAAGCGCCGCGCCCGATCGGTCCCTACTCGCAGGCGATCGTCGAAGGCGATTTCATCTTCGTCGCCGGCCAAGGCCCGGGAAATCCCGCCACCGGCCAGCTGGAAATGGGCGACGTGACCGCGCAGACCGTGCGCACGCTGGAGAACATGAAGGCGATCTTGCAAGCGGCCGGCTCATCGCTGGACAAGGTGGTCAAGTGCAACGTCTACCTGGGCAACATCGCCGACTTCGCGGCGATGAACGAGGTCTACGGGCGGTACTTCACCGCGCCCTACCCGGCCCGCACGACGATCCAGGCGGGGGCGTTGCCGGGCGGCATCGCCGTCGAGATCGAGTGCATCGCCCGCAAATGAACGCCGCCGATCTGGACACGCCCACCGTCTACGTCGACCTCGACGTGATGGAAGCGAACATCCGCGGCATGCAAGAGCGCTGTCGCGCCTGGGGCGTGGGCCTGCGCCCGCACACGAAGACGCACAAGATCCCCGAGATCGCCCAGCAGCAACTGGACGCCGGCGCCATCGGCATCACCGTCGCCAAGCTGGGCGAGGCCGAGGTGCTGCCGGGCGACGACGTGCTGGTGGCGTACCCGATCATGGCCGCCAAGCTGCCGCGCCTGCGCGCCCTGGCCGCCAAGCGCCGCATCACCGTGGTGGTCGATTCGCCGGAGGCGGCGCGCGCCCTGCCCGGCATCGGGACGTTGATCGAGGTCGACGTGGGCGCCGGGCGCGTCGGCGTGCAGACCCCCGAGCAAGCGGTGGCGGTTGCCCGCGCCTGCACGGATTTTCGCGGCGTCATGTACTGGCCGTCATGGCTGGACGAGCTCGGCTTTTCGCGGGCGCGCGCCCAGCTGGACGCGCACATCGGCGCGCTGGAGGCGGCGGGATTTCCCGTCGGCATCGTCTCGGGCGGGTCGACGCCGGGCGCCGGCAAGACGCCGCTCATCCCCCGCACCACCGAGATCCGTCCCGGGACCTACGTCTTCAACGACATGAGCCAGGTGGTGAACGGCCACGCCACCGTCGAGGAATGCGCGCTGCGCGTGCTTGTCACCGTGGTCAGCACCGCCGTGCCCGGCCAGGTGGTGATCGACGGCGGCACCAAGACCTTCTCGGGCGACGGCACCCACGGCGGCACCGGCCACGGCCTGTTCGTCGATCGCCCCGGCTGGTCCCTGAAGAAAATGAACGAGGAACACGGCTACGTGAAGCTGGACAACGGTCCCAGCGGCGCCACCATCGGCGAAAAAGTCTGGGTCATCCCCAGCCACGTCTGCGCCACCGTGAACATGCACGACGAGATCGCCTACGGCCGCAACGGCCGCGTCGACGGCGCCTGGAAAGTCGCCGCCCGCGGCAAGGTTCGCTGATTCGGTTGGGCCCCTTTTGACAAGTGGAAACCCCGGCTGTTACGTTGCGCCGGTTCGTTGTACCGGCGCCCAGCCCGCGGTCGATTTTCCCGCACCACGCCAAGGAGGCCCCCATGTCCGGCCGATCGTCTTCCCACTTGCGGCAACTAACGTTCGTCACCCTCGCCGCTCTCACGTTGTTTGGCGCGGCACCCACCGACGCGGCCGCGACCCCTCCGAAAGGCGGCACGGCCACCCTGGCGATGATCGCCGAGCCGCAGTCGCTGGACCCGATGACCACCACGGCGGATCTGACCGCGACGATCATGCAGCACGTTTACGAATCGCTGTACACCTTCGACCAGGGCTGGAACATCCGCCCGATGCTGGCCGACAAGCTGCCGAAGATTTCCAAGGACGGGCTCACCGTGGAGATCCCGCTGCGCAAGGGGGTCAAGTTCCACAACGGCCGCGAGATGAAGTCCGACGACGTGGTGGCATCGCTCAGGCGCTGGATGGAGGTCGCCCCGCGCGGCAAGGCGCTGGCCAAGAACGGCGCCACCGTCGACGCCAAGGGTCCCTATGTCGTCGTCTACAAGCTGACCCAGCCGGTGCCGTCGCTGCTGGCCCACCTGGCGATGCCGTCGGGCTTCGCCGCCATCATGGCCAAGGAAACCCTGGCCAACCCGCTGAAGGAATACATCGGCACCGGCCCGTACAAGTTCAAAGAGCGCAAGCCCGATCAGTACGTGGTGCTGGTGCGCTTTGATGGATACTCGGCGCGCAGCGAGGCCGGCAGCGGCTACGCCGGCAAGCGCGAGGCGCTGCTGGACGAACTGCACTTCGTGCCGGTGCCGAACGCCAACACCCGCGTCGAAGGATCGCTTTCTGGTCAGTACGACTTTGCCGACCTGTTGCCGGTCGAGGCGTACTCCCGCCTGGACAAGCAAGCGAAGGTCGAGCCGCTGCTGACCAAGCCGTTCGGGTTTCCGTATCTGGTCCTCAACACCAAGGCCGGACCGCTGGTGAAAAAAGAGCTACGCCAGGCGGTACAGGAAGCGCTGAACGAGACCGAGATGATGACCGCCGGCTTCGGCGATCCGAAGTTCTTCAGCATCGAGGGCAATCACTACCCGAAGGGCTCGCTTTATTACAGCACCGCCGGCGTCGAGCACTATAACGTCGCCGATCCGAAGAAGGCCGCCGCCATGGCCACCGCCGCCGGGTACAACGGGACGCCGATCCGCATCCTCACCAGCAAGCAGTACGAGTTCCACTATCGCATCGCCCTGGTGATGGCCGAGAACTTGAAGAAGGCCGGCTTCAAGACCGACATGCAAGTGGTCGACTGGGCCACGCTGGTCCAGCGCCGCGGCGATCCCGCGCTGTGGGACATCTACACCACGCACTCGCCGTTCTTGCCCGAGCCGACGCTGACGCCGCCGCAGCTGGGCGACGATGCGCCCGGCTGGTGGAAGTCGCCGGCCAAGGACGCGGCGCTGAAGGCGTTCAACGGCGAATCCGATCTGAAAAAGCGCGGCCCGCTGTGGGGCAAGGTGCAGGCCGTGGTCTACGACGAGGTCCCGTACATCAAGGTCGCCAATTTCAACGGGCTGACCGCACGCTCCAAGCGCCTGGAGGGCTACACTCCCATGCCGTGGCCGTCGTTCTGGAACACCGGGATCCGCAAGTAGTCGTCGGTTTGATCGGGCGCGGATGATCAAATACGTCGCCCGACGGCTTCTGGGCATGGCGGCGGTGCTGGTCATCGTCGCCGTGCTGGTTTTTTTGATCACCCGTCTCGCGCCCGGCGATCCCGCCGCCGTCATGCTGGGCGATCAGGCCACGCCCGACGACGTCGCCAAGCTGCGCGTGGTCTACGGCCTGGACAAGCCCATCACCACCCAGTTCTTCCTGTGGCTGGGCGAGATCGCCCACGGCAACCTGGGCCAGTCCATCTTCCTGCAGCGCCCGGTCACCCAGGCGCTGTGGGAACGCGCCGAGCCGACCGGCCTTTTGACGCTGCTGTCGCTGGGCATCGCGCTTTTGATCGGCCTGCCCTGCGGGATCGTCTCGGCGGTGTTTCGCGGCAAGTGGATCGATCAGGTCTTCACCGGCGTGGCGATGCTGGGGGCCAGCGTGCCCAGCTTCTGGTTCAGTTTGATCCTGATGCAGCTTTTTGCCGTCCGCCTGGGCTGGTTTCCCGTCGCCGGCTACGGCGATCCGGGCGTGGGCCTGCTGGAACGGATGTACCACCTGGTGCTGCCGTCGACGGTGCTGGGGGTCTTGAACTCGGCGCTGATCATCCGCTTCACCCGCGCCAGCATGCTGGACGTGCTGGGCGACGATTACATCCGCACCGCGCGCGCCACCGGCCTTTCCGAAGTGCGCGTGGTGCTGAAGCACGCGCTGCGAAACGCGCTGATCCCGGTGCTGACGGTGGTGGGCTTGACGGCGGCGCTGCTGCTGGGCGGGGCGGTGGTGACCGAGACGGTGTTCGGTCTGCCCGGGATCGGGAACCTGGTGGTCAGCGCCGTGCTTCGCCGCGACTACCCGGTGATTCAAGGCGCGCTGCTGGTCATCGCGGCGATGTACGTGCTGGTCAATCTGGCCATCGATCTGGCGTACCTGGTGATTGATCCGCGGGTGAAATACTAGTGTCGCGCGTGAGAACGACCCGGCCGTTCGTGCTTTTTCTGGCCAAGCTGTTTCGCCGCCGACTGGTCTTGATCGGCGCGGTGGTGCTGGGGCTGCAGCTCCTGGCGGCGGTGTTCGCGTCGCTGATCTCCGCGCACGATCCGCTGGAGCTGAAGGTGCTGGAACGCCTGCACCCGCCGTCGATGGCGAACCTCCTCGGCACCGACGAGTTCGGGCGCGACGTCTTCGCCCGCATCATCCACGGCGGGCGCTACTCGCTGACCATCGGCCTGGCGGTGGTGGCGCTGTCGGGCCTGGGCGGGTTGCTGCTGGGATTGCTGGCCGGGTACTTCACCAAGCTCGACGGGCCGATCATGCGCCTCGTCGACGCGCTGATGTCGTTCCCCGACATCTTGCTGGCCATCGCGCTCATGGCCATCCTGGGCGCGGCGGTCAGCAACGTGGTGCTGGCGCTGTCGCTGGTCTACACGCCGCGGGTGGCGCGGGTGGTGCGGGCGTCGACGCTGGTGCTGCGCGAGATGCTGTTCGTCGAGGCGGCGCGCGCCCTGGGCGTGTCCACCCGCCGGATTCTCAGCGTGCACATCTTTCGCAACCTCACGTCGCCGCTGCTGGTGCAGGCCACGTTCATCTTCGCCTACGCCATCCTGGCCGAGGCCAGCCTGTCGTTCCTGGGCGTCGGCGTGCCGCCCGAATTGCCCACCTGGGGCAGCATGATCGCCAGCGGCCAGCAGTTTTCCCACGACGCCTTCTGGGTGGTGCTGTTCCCCGGCATCGCCATCGTGCTGGCCGCGCTGTCGCTGCAGATGGTGGGCGACGGCCTGCGCGACATGCTGGATCCCCGGCTGCGCAAGGCGCTATGACGACGACGACGACCGCCAACACGCCGCTTTTGGACGTGCGCGAGCTGCGAACGTCTTTTGCCACCGACGACGGCCCGGTGCGCGCGGTGGACGGCGTCAGCTTCTCGGTCGAGTCGGGACAGACGCTGGCCATCGTCGGTGAATCGGGGTCGGGAAAATCGGTCACCGGTCTGTCGATCATGGGCCTCATCCCCGATCCGCCCGGCCGCATCGTCGGTGGCGAGATCCTTTTTCGCCGGCGCGACGGGCAGACGCTGGATCTGGTCAAGGTGCCGCGCCGCGATCTCCTGGCCCTGCGGGGCAAGGAGCTCGGCATGATCTTCCAGGAGCCGATGACCAGCCTGAACCCGGTGTTCACCATCGGCGATCAGATCGCCGAATCGGTACGCCTGCACCTCGGAAAAAATCGTCGTGAGGCGCGCGACCACGCCTGCCACATGCTGGAGCTGGTGGAGATCCCGGCGGCGCGCCGGCGTCTGGACGAATACCCGCACCAGCTGTCGGGCGGCATGCGGCAGCGGGCGATGATCGCGCTTGGCCTGGCCTGCACGCCGTCGCTGCTGATCGCCGACGAGCCGACCACCGCGCTGGACGTGACCATCCAGGCCCAGATCCTGACCCTGCTGGCCAAGCTGCAGGCCGAGCTCGGCATGAGCATCATCTTCGTCACCCACAACCTGGGCGTGGTGGCGCAGATCGCCCATCAGGTGGTGGTGATGTACAGCGGCCGCGTCGTCGAGAGCGGCCCCGTCGAAGCGCTGTTCGCCCGCCCGCTGCACCCGTACACGCGCGGCCTTCTGCGCAGCATGCCCAGCCGCGCGCTGGCCGAAGCGTTGGCGCAGCAGCAAGCATCGTCAGCGACGGCAGCCGCCGCGCCGGCCGCACCGACCATCATTCGCCGCGCCCGCCTGAACGCCATCCCCGGACAGGTGCCAAGCCCGCTGTCGCCGCCGCCAGGGTGCGCCTTCGCCCCGCGCTGCGAGCTGCGCCTGCCGGCCTGCGAGGAAGTCGTCCCCGCGCTGACCGATTTTCCCCCGTCGCAAAAAGCGCGCTGCATCCGCGCCGGCGAGGTCACGTGAGCGCCAGCGACAGCGGCATCCACGTCGAGGTGACCGTCAGCGGCCAGGGCACCGCGCCGGCTGCGGTCGGCCCCGGCGCGGCGCCGCCGCTGCTGGACGTGCGCGGCCTGCGCAAGCACTTTGGCCGCGGCTTGCACCCGGTGCGCGCCGTCGACGACGTCAGCTTCACCGTCGAGCCGGGCGAGGTGCTGGGACTGGTCGGCGAGAGCGGCTCGGGCAAGAGCACCATCGGCCGCTGCATCTTGAAGCTGCTGGAGCCGACAGCGGGAAAAATCCTGTACCAGGGCCGCGACCTGACGGCGCTGTCGGCGCGGGCGATGCGGCCCTTGCGGCGCCAGCTGCAGATCATCTTTCAAGATCCCTACGCCAGCTTGGACCCGCGCCTGCGCGTGCGCGACATCCTGGGCGAGGCGCTGGACACCCATCGTCTGCACTGTGGCGCCGCGCGCGCCCCGCGCATCGGCGATCTTCTGCGCCTGGTCGGTCTGCAGCCGGAACACGCGCGAAGGTTTCCCCACGAATTTTCCGGCGGGCAGCGCCAGCGCATCGGCATCGCCCGCGCCCTGGCCGTCGAGCCACGCTTCATCGTCGCCGACGAGCCGGTGTCGGCGCTGGACGTGTCGATCCAGGCCCAGGTGTTGAATCTGCTGCAGGACCTGCGCGAGCAGTTGAACCTGACCATGCTGTTCATCTCGCACGATCTCGACGTGGTCGAGTTCCTGTGCGACCGCGTGGTGGTCCTTTACCTCGGCAAGGTGATGGAGGTGTCGCCCACCGCCGCGCTGTACGAGGCGCCGTTGCACCCGTACACCGGCGCGCTGCTGGCGGCGTCGCCGAAGCCGGATCCCACCCACCGCCGGCCGCGCATGCTGCTCCAAGGCGACATCCCGAGCCCGGTGGCGCCGCCGTCGGGCTGCGTGTTTCGCACCCGTTGCCCGTACGCCGTGCCGGCGTGCGCCGAAGAGGTTCCGGCCTTGCGCGAAATGGCCCCCGGTCGGTGGAAAGCCTGCATTCGCGACGATCTGGGCGATGACCTGCGCGGCGCCGCCAGGCCCTGAACAAAAATAAATCAGTGTCTCTTTCGCGGCTCGGCGCGCGTTGTCTTGTCAGGCCCGGGCGACTCTTCTAAAGTCCGGCTCCGCTCGGGCCGCTTTTTCCGCCGATTTTCCACCTCCGCCGGCCGAGCGCAGGGTTGCCATGGCCAAACAGCGAACGACGTGGACCCGGCGCGAGTATTTGCTCAACACCGCGGCGCTGGCCGGCGCGACGACCTTCGCCAGCGCGCTGCCGTCGCGCGCGGCGGGCGCCGAAAACGCCCCGCCGCCCGGCCCAAAGGCGCCGAAGATGGGCGGAAGTTTGATCGGCAACCTGGAAGGCCCGACGCTGGTCCTCGATCCCGCCAGGCGGCCGACCAAATTTTCCGAAGCGCCGGCACTGGCCGAGCTGGTCAAGGCCGGCAAGCTGCCGCCCGTCGAGCAGCGTCTGCCCAGCGAGCCGCTGGTGATAAAGCCGGTGCACCGCATTGGCCGTTACGGCGGCACCTGGCGGCGCGGCTTCACCGGCCCCGGCGACAGCGAGAACGGCGCGCGCTTGGTGTCCACGGACAAGCCGCTGTTCTGGGATTACACCGGCACCAAGGTCGTGCCGTGCCTGGCGCGCGAGTGGAAACAGAGCGCCGACGGCAAGACGGTGACCCTGTCTTTGCGCAAGGGTCACAAATGGTCGGACGGCGCACCGTTCGGGGCCGACGATTTTTTGTTCTGGTACGAAGAGATCTATCTGAACAAAGAACTGCAGCCCACGCCCCATCCCGACCTGATGGTCAACGGCAAGACGGGAAACATGCGCAAGGACGACGAGCTGACCGTCGTCTTCGCGTTTCCCGAACCGAATTATTTATTCGTTGAACTCCTGGCCGGCAGCACGGCCATCGGCGGCGGGCAGGCCAGCCGCCAGACCCAGGGCAACAGCATGGGCGCGTACATGCCGCGGCACTATCTGAAGCAGTATTTGCCGAAGAACTCGTCCAAAAACGAGCTGGAGAAGAAGGCCAAGGCCGCTGGTTTTGACAGCTGGGTCACCTTCATCAAAAGCCGCTGGGACTGGCGTCTCAACCCCGAGCTGCCGGTGCTGACGCCGTGGCGGATGGTCTCGCCGATCAACAAACCCACCTGGGTGCTGGAGCGCAATCCGTACTATTTCGGCGTCGACATCCAGGGCAACCAGCTGCCCTACATCGATCGCGTCAGCTTCTCGCTGGCGGAAAATCTTGAGGTGCTGAACCTGCGCGCGGTGGCCGGCCAATATGATTTGCAGGAGCGGCACACCTCGCTGGGAAAACTGCCGGTGTTTCTGGAGAACCGCGACAAAGGTCATTACGACGTGCGGTTGGATCCGGCGTTGAACGGCTCGGACGCCACCTTGCAAAACAACCTGACCTTCGACGCCGATGCCGAGATCGCCAAATGGTTGGGGACGCGCGACTTCCGGCGCGCCCTGTCGCTGGGCATCGATCGCCGCCAGTTGAACGAGTCGTTCTGGCTGGGCGTCGGCACCCCCGGCTCGGCGGCGCCATCCGAGAGCATGCCCTTCAGCCCCGGCCCGGAGTGGCGCAACAAATGGTCGACCCACGATCCGAAGCAGGCGTCGGCGCTGCTGGACAAGGTCGGGCTTTCCAGGAAAGACAGCGAGGGCTATCGCCTGCGCAGCGACGGCAAAGGCCGCCTGCGCATCGAGCTGCAGACGGTGGCGGCCGCGTACATTCCGCTGACCGCCATCGCCGAGATGATCCGCGAGCAATGGAAAAAGATCGGCGTGCAAGCCGACGTCAAGGAGCTGGAGCGCAGTTTGTTTTTCGCGCGCACCAAAGGCAATCGCCATCAGATCGCCCTTTGGCCCAACGACGGCTCCGAGATGATCTTCCAGGTCCCCGACCACGCGCTGCCGGTGAACCCGGGCGCGTCGATCTTGAGTCCGTCGATCGCCGTCTGGTACGCCAGCCGCGGCGAAAAAGGCACTGTCCCGAAGGATCCGCAGCTGCGCAAGGCGATGGAGCTGTTTCGTTCCGCCGCCGGCAAGAAGGCACACGAGCGCAACAAGCTGGCCCAGGAGATCTGGAAGATCTTGATCGACGAGCAATACAGCATCGGCACCGTCGGCCTGTCGCCCGCCACGATGGGCGTGCGCGTGGTGAGCACCAAGATGGGCAACATCCCCGCCCGCCAGATGAACGCGCCTCATACGCGAACGCCCGGATCGTCGCACCCGGCGACGTTTTTTTTCAAGGCGTAGCGCGCGCCACGCCTCAATAACCGTTCCCTGCACCTCGAACGGCGCGGCGCCTAAGGCGCGATGGGAATGGTCGCGCTCCGTGTTTGTTCGCCGCGCAAGATAGCCCCCGCGGCGCCGGTCAGGCGCAGGTACCAGTCGCTGGGCAGCGCTTGGCCGTCGATGTTCAAGGGAACGAAGGTGCCTTGCGCCGGCTGGGCCGCGGGCGTGGCGGCGACCTTGAACAGCGCGGTGCCTTCGTCGACCTCGTCGAACATCGCGCCGTACAGCATGGTCGCGCCCGCGCCGAGGACGTTGTCGAGCTGGTGCCAGTAAAACGCGCCGCCCTGCCGCGGAATTTGATTCAGTGACGACGGGCCGCCTTTCAGGTTTTTCCAGCTGAACCCGGGAAAGACCACCGGCAGGTACGCCACGCCGGCCGCTTGCGCCGCCGCCAGATCGGGCACCACCTGCCGGCTGAGAAATTGTCGGCGCCCGCCGCGTTGGCGAAGGCCCCGACGGTCCAGGGACTGATCACGTCGAACGATCGATAGACCGCCGACCATTCGGCTTCGGGACGGGCATCATTGGTCAATGTCCGCCAGCCCCACGGCACGCCGCCCAGCAGCGTCACCTGCTCGGCCGCCGGCGCGGATGATTTGAAGTACGTGATGATCGCCTGCGCCTGGGCGGCCGTCGGGCCAGCGGCAAAGCCCAGGCCCCAGATGGCCAGCAGCGGTTTTCCCTGCTGTCGCAGGTAGCGATCGCTCTCGGTGACCTTCAGCGTGTTGACCAGATACGACCAGTCGGTCTTCAAGGTCTCCAGCAACGTCGCGGCGTTCGCCCCGCTCACGTCGTACATCACGGCGAACACCCGGCCGTACTGTTCGGCGCCGCTGCGCACGTTCTTGGTCACCTGGTTGCGAAAGGCGAACAACGATTGATCGCCGAGCTCCGCCGAGAACCGCTGCAGCATCACGCCATCGAGATCGGCGTCGCGCATCCAGCGAAAATGCCGCTGTACAGTGGCCGGCGTCCACGCTGAATAAAGGCGGGCTGGCTGGCCGCCAGGTAAGGTCATGCTGGTGTCGAACAGCTCGTCGTCAGCAAGTTCGGCCAGATCGGGCCACAGATCGACGGTGACGTCGGCGGCGGTCGGCGTCTGGCCGCGAAACCAGTGCACCCAGCGGTTGGTCGGCGCGCCGTCGGCGGGACAGGCGAACCAACCTTGATAGCCCATCAAGAATTTGTGCAACAGCGTGCTGGCGTCGATGACCGCGCGGTCCGCGGCATCGGCGCCCGAACCGCCCGCGCCACCCACGCCCATCGCCCCGCCGGCGCCGCCCGAACCGTTTGCGCCACCGGCAGCTGCCCCACCGCCGCCGTTCCCGCCGCCGGTCACGCCGCCGATCGTGCCCGAGCCCGCGCACGCCGCCACCGACAGCGCCCCGATCGCCAGACTGTTGAGACGACCAAGCATACCCATTGGTCACCCGCTAACTGTCAACTGTTTATCAGTCTATGGCTGTCCGAACCCGATCGGCCCATAAATCCACAAACCGTCGTCGGCGCCACCGGCGTTGACGTCGAAAATCACGTACTGTCGGTCCGGCTCCAGCAGACCAAAGACGCGGTCGGCGCCGGCGCGGATGACGGTGCTGCCGGCGGCGGGCCAGGCGGCGCCAGCGCCCAGCTTGGCAAAACGAACGGTCGACGTGGTCGGCCCCACGTTGTCGCTGAAGATCAAGCCGGCGTCGCCCGCGGCGAACCAGAAGTCGACGTCGGTGGCGAATTTTTGTTTGGCGCTGCATCCGTCGGGGTTGGCCAGCCAGCCTTCGGCGGCGCCCGTGTTGGGATCAACGTTGTCCGCCCAGAAGACCAGGCCACCCCCGGGAAGGAATTGATCGCCGTAGACGTCGGAGGTGGTTCCCGGCGCCAGCGCGCAGTTGCCGGTGCCGTCGTTTCTCACCACCCGCGCGTCGCTGAGCAGGGTCGTGTTGTTGAACTGCGTCTGCAAGAAGCTGAACCGTCCGTCCGGCGAACCCACCGCCGTGTACACGCCCGACGCCACCGTCGCCGCGGTGGTCGATTGGGCCGGATTGCTGATGATCTTGTACGTGCCGCGGCCGCCCACCAGGTCGGCAAGAAAGGCCACCCCGCGATCGGTCTCGGCGTCGCCCAGCGGGACGTAAGCGCCCACCTGCGTGGCGATGGTCCTCTCGCCGCCGCCACCGGGAAAGTCGGCCATCACCAGCGTCCCCGACGGATCGACGACACTGGCGCGCGGGGGATAGTTGAAGCCGCGCATGAAGTACCAGTGCTTGCTGTCGGTGGCGATGTCCCACTGCGAGACGTCGGTGGCCACGGTCAATCGTTTGGCCTGCGTCCCGACGTCGTCGATGGCATAGGCGAACAAGTTCTCCGGCTCGCTGACCGTCACGCCGCCGGTGGAATAGGCGAAGTAGTCGCCCGCCGGCGAGAAGGCCAGCGACCACTGGCCGGCCTCGCCGGCGGTGTTGGGATAAATGGTCGCCGCCAGCGGCAGCGCGGTCGGTGCCACCCGCCCGGCGTGTAGATCGAAGTGCACCGGGTTGGTGGTGGTCTGCAGATCCTCCACGCACAAGGCGGCGTCGCTGCGCGGATGGCCGTCGCAGCTGGCAGCGTGCGCGCCGCTGATCTGGCGCGGCGCCGTCAGACCGGGCCGCCAGGCAAGGACCGGTCCGTCGTATGGCGCCGTCCCCACCACCGGCGCCGCATAGAAGATCAGCGTCTGCCCATAAAACTGGTGCGAGTACGGATGCGCCGGCCCGGTGTCCGGCTGCCCCGTCCACAAGGTGGTGGTCAGGCGCAAGCACGACGCGCTGGTACCGTCGCAGGGGACCGGCTGGCCGAGCGCCTGGCTGACGTTCATCACCCACAGCTCGGTGGCGCCCAGCGCCTGGCCGGGCAGTGTGAAGGCGCACCAGTGATCGGCGGCGGCGGCGCCCACCGGCACCGAACTGCAGGCGGTGGTCGGCGTGCCCACCAGGCGCGCCCGTCCGGTGAGAAGATGCTTGGCCATCGCGGTGAGCGGACCATCGCTGCCGCCATCGCCGCCGCCGTTGGTCTCCGGGCCGGCGTCGGTGTCGGTGACGGTGCTGACTTCCGCGCCGGCGTCGATCGCGGTGTCGGCGATCCCGTCGACGCCGCTCTCGGCGCCATTGGTTGATAGATCGACGACGGACAGATCGCTCTCGCGATCAGCGGATTCATCGGCCGGCGGGTCCGCCGAAAGATCCAGCGCGCTGTCGATCGGCGCGCCGCCGGTGCCAGCGTCGCCCACCCCGGCGCCGCCGCTGCCCGTGCCCCCGGCGCCGGCGCCGCCTTGGGCGCCCACTTGATCTTTCGCCGCATCGGTTGCCGCGCCCCCACCGCTGCCACAACCCGCGCCGACCAGGGTCACTGCCAGCGCCACCCAGACAAATTCCATGCTCACGCTGCCCAGCCGCCTCATGGATTCGCTCCTTCGCGGGGCGCAGCATAACCGATCCGGACAGAATTCCGCGGGTGGCGGTTTGTCCTTTACGCCGAGATGGCGCGAACGAAATCCGGATCGCTGATCCGCGCCACCTCGGTGGTGGCCAGCAAGAAGGCGCCCACGCCGAAGGGCGCGGTGGTCTCGGCGGTGGTGGGGGCCGGCAAAGCGGCCACCGGCTGAACCCAGCCCAGCTGCCCATCGGGGCGCACCAGCGCCAGCAGCGACGGATCGCGGATGGTCCGGTACGTCGCCATGAGGCCCGCCCAGCCAGCAGCGTGGATCCAATCTTTGGCCTGGCCCATGCGCGGCAGCTGCCACTGGGATACCTTTTTCAGGGCCAAAACCGCGGATTTTCGGACAACATCGCCGCGCACTAGAGTCTGCCGGCGGCGGCCTTTGACAATCGGAAGCGCGGCGCTAGCTTGGTCGCCTCCGCCAAGGCCGCCGCGTGTTATTCACCCCGAGGAGCCCGCCCATGCAGAGCCGTTTCCTGCCCGATATCATTCGCTACAAATCCATGGACTCGGCCGCGCTGCGAGCGGCGTATCTTTTCGAGTCGGCGTTCGTCCCCGGCAAGGTGGAACTGTTCGGCGTCGACGCCGATCGCGCCGTGGTGGGCGGCGCCGTGCCCACCAACGCGCCGCTGACGCTGCCGGTGCCGTCTGAATTGCGCGCCACGTATTTTTGCGAGCGGCGCGAGATCGGCATCATCAACATCGGCGGCGCCGGCAAGGTGCGCGCCGACGAGCAGACCTTCGCCGTCAAACCGCGCGAGTGTGTCTACGTCGGCCGCGGCACCAAGGCCGTGACCTTCGAGAGCGACGATCCGGCGGCGCCGGCGGCGTTCTATCTGGTCAGCTTTGCCGCGCACGCCGCCTACCCGACGGTGCACGCCGGCCTGGACAAGGCGCGGGTGAAAGACATCGGCAGCGCCGAACAAGCCAGCCGCCGCCGCCTGCACCAGTACATCCACCAGGAAGGCATCAAGAGCTGCCAGCTGGTGATGGGCTTCACCGAGATCGAATCGGGCAGCGTGTGGAACACCATGCCGCCGCACACGCACACCCGTCGCTGCGAGATCTACCTGTACTTCGACATGGCCGCCGACGCGCGCGTCATGCACTTCATGGGCACGCCCGAAGAGATGCGCACGCTGGTGGTGGCCGACAGGCAAGTGGTCGCCTCGCCGGCGTGGTCGATGCACTTTGGCGCCGGCACGCAGAACTATCGTTTCGTCTGGGCCATGGGCGGCGAGAACCAAGCCTTCGACGACATGGACGGCGTGGCCGTCACCAAGCTTCGCTGAAAGAGCGCTCCCAGAAATCATGTCGATCCTGAATCAGTTTCGGTTGGACGGAAGACTGGCGTTGATCACCGGCGCCAGTCGGGGGATCGGGCTGGCGTTGGCCGTCGGTTTGGCGGAGGCGGGAGCGGACATCGTGGCGGTCAGCGCGACCATGCCGGAAGATCCCGCCGCCAGCGAGATCGGGCGTGCCGTCACCAAGCTGGGCCGCAAATTCCGCGGGCTGCCCTGTGACATGCGCGATCGCCAGGCGATCTACGCCATGCTCAAGCGCGCGACGATCGACAGTCCGCCGATCAACATCCTGCTGTGCAACGCCGGCACCATCCGGCGCAAGCCGGCCGCCGAGCACCCCGACGAGATGTGGGACGAGGTTTTGAACGTCAACCTGACCGCGCCGTTTATTATCGCGCGGGAGCTGGGCAAGGGAATGGTCGAGCGCGGGCGCGGCAAGATCATCTTCACCGCGTCGCTGCTGTCGTTCCAGGGCGGCCTCACCGTGCCGGGCTACGCGGCCAGCAAGGGCGGCATCGCCCGCCTGACCATGGCCCTGGCCAACGAATGGGCCGGCCGCGGCGTCAACGTCAACGCCATCGTTCCGGGTTACATCGCCACCGACAACACGCAGGCCCTGCGCGCCGATCCGGTGCGCAGCGGGCAGATCCTGGCCCGCATCCCCGCCGGCCGCTGGGGCGAGCCGGACGACTTCAAAGGCGCCGCCGTCTATCTGGCCAGCGACGCCGCCCGCTATGTGCACGGCGCGCTGCTGGCCATCGACGGCGGCTGGCTCGGCCGCTGATCACATCGCCGGCGGGCAGTCGGTGGTCTTGAGTCCGGTGATCCAGTCGGAGATGACCTTCGTCCCCAGTTGATCGATCACCACCGTGCCGATCTCCGGCATGCGCACCTTGTCCTCGGTCGAGTTCATGCGCAGATACATCACCGATTTGCCCGGCGTGCCCGGGATCAGATCCAGCGCGCCGTCGACGCCGATAGTTCCTTTCATCGGCGGCTGATTGCAGACGCCGCGGCTCTTGAGCGGCGTGTCCAGCCGAAAATCAAAGTTGTAGAACGTGCCGTCGGGGCGATGGCAATAGCTGCAGTTGGCGTGCAGGTACGACAACGCACGCTGCGGGACTGTTGACGTCGGCGTCAGATCGACGATCTGTCCGGCGATCGCGTACGGCGTGACCAGCGCCGCCTTGTATGGCTTGGCCGGCGCGCTCTCGAACATGTTCTTGACGGCCATGTCGTCGAGCTGGTTGGTGGTGGTGCCGGCGGGAACGCGATTCAACTGGACGGTCTCAGGGCCGATGAAATAGCCGACGCCTTTGTTGTGGCAGGTCATGCAGTCCATGCGGCTGGGATAATTCCAGGCCACGCTGCGCATGCCGGTGTTGAACATCACCGACAGACGATCGGGCGACACAATGGTGGCGTCGGTCTGCTGTTCGTCCCACTGATACGAATAGCCGACCCAGTCCGTGTCACTTTGCCGCATGAAAAGGCGGGTCTCGACCAGCTTGTTGTCGAAGAGGAAGTTTTTGACGATCACTGACCCGGTCGGCAGCACCCAGCGGCCATCGTCGGCGGGCGGCAGACAGTTGGGATAGTTGTTGGGATCGACGACGCAGCATTCGTCACCCATGGTCAGCGTGGCGGCGGTCTTGTCGGCGCAGTTCTTGACGTGGATTTTTCCGCCTGGCGGCAAGGCCATGCCGCGCGTCTTGGCGGCACCGTCAGACCACAGCGGCGCGTTGACCTCGTAGGCGAACACGCGCGCGCTGTTCATCTTCGTGACGTCTTTGGGATCCATGCAGCCGGTCTGGCTGAGCTTGTCGTAAGGCTTGCCGAGATCCGTCGGTGGCTGGCAGGTGCCGGGGATAGGCATCATCGCGGCGGTGTCCGAACCGCCGTCGCTGCCCGCCGCGCCGCCGCTGCCGCCGTCGGTGACCACTGCCCCGCCGCTGCCGCCATCCGTCGCGACGGCCCCGCCGCTGCCCGTCGCGCCACCGGTGCCTGTCGCGCCACCACTGCCCGTCGCGCCACCGCTGCCGTTGGGCGGCGTCGTGCCGGGCGAAGACCCGCCACAACCAACCAGCAACGACAATGAGGTCAGAAGAATGCCGGCAGAAAAATCGTTGGACTTCATCGAGTCGTTCAGACTAGCGCGGCAGGACCGACCCGTCCATTGGGTTCGCGCACCGTCGGAAACACGACCAGCGACAGAAAACTGGCGCGCGAATTTACAGCATCCCCGCGTCACGGAAACAGCATCTTGTCGAAAGTGCCGCTAGGGTCGCAATCGCTTCAAAGGACCGAAGCGACGCAGGAGGACTGAGATGATTCGTGCAGTGACTGGGTTTCTGATCGACATGGATGGGGTGATGTATCGGGGGAGCAAAGCCATTCGCGGGGCGGCCGATTTCATCTCGCAGCTTCAGCAGGTCAATCACCCGTTTCTTTTTCTCACCAACAACAGCCAGCGCTCGCGCCGCGACGTGTGCCTGCGCCTGCGCCGGATGAGCATCCGGGTGGGGGAAAAACAGATCTTCACCTGCGCCATGGCCACGGCGCGTTTTCTGGCCCGCCAGAATCCGGGCGGCTCGGCGTACGTCATCGGCGAGGGTGGGCTGGTGACGGCGCTGCACACCAACGGATTTGTCTTTGACGATCAAAAGCCCGACTACGTGATCGTGGGCGAGGGCAAGACGCTGAACATGGAGATGCTGGAAAAGGCGGTCACGCTGATCAACAACGGCGCCCGCCTGGTGGCCACCAATCTGGATCCACACTGCCCGACCGAGACCGGCACCCGCCCCGGCTGCGGCGCGGTGATCTCATTGCTGGAGGCGGCCACTGGCCGCAAAGCGCTGGGCATCGGCAAGCCCAGCCCCATCACCATGCAAGAGGCGGCGCGGGAACTCGGCACCGCGCCCGAAGACACGGTGGTCATCGGCGACACCATGGACACCGACATCCTGGGCGGCGTGCAGCTGGGATTTCGCACTGTCCTGGTGTTGTCCGGCGGCACCAAGCGCGCCGACGTCGACAAATACGCCTTCCGACCCACCTATGTCGTCAATTCGATCAACGATTTGATCGACCACGACGTGCTGGGGCCGGTGTTGCCGCGACAGCCGGAGCGACAAATCGCCTAGCGTGGTGGTACGCGCGCCGGCTTCGCGGCGGGGTGACCTAGCGGACCAGGTTATAAACCAGCGCGCGCAGGGTCCCGACGTCGAAGGGTTTGCTGATGCGCGGGTTTTTCACCTGGTGCAAAAAATCGCGCACGACCGGCACGTAGGTGCCGCCCGACATGAAGACCATCCGGTCGGCCTGATCGGGCGCTTGCGTGCTGAGGGTGGCGTGCAGATCCATGCCGGTCACGTCGGGCATTTGCATGTCGGTGAACAGAATGTCGAAGCGCTGGCCTTTGTCGATCAGCTCCAGCGCCTGGCGGGCGCTGGTCACCTCGACCACGTCGTGCTCGGCGGACAGCAGGCGCGTGATCACCGTCGCCACGGCCGCCTCGTCGTCGATGACCAGCACGCGCCCGCGCCGCGCCAGCCTGGGCGTGGTCATCAGCGGCGGCGGTGTGCCAGCGGCGTCACCGCTGGCAGCCAGCAACTCGACGCGGAACACGGTACCTTTGCCCTCCTCGCTGTCGACGCTGATGGTGCCGCCCATCTCCGAGATCAAGCGGTGGCAGATCGACAATCCGAGACCGGTGCCGACGCCCACCGGCTTGGTGGTGAAGAAGGCGTCGAAGATCTTGCTGCGCACCGACTCGGGAATGCCGGACCCGCTGTCGCGCACGTCGATGGCCACCCGCCCGCCGGCTGCTGGCGTGGTGGTTATGGTGATCTCGTTTTCGGCGGGATTCCCCTCGACGATGGCCTGGGCGGCGTTGACGATCAGGTTCAGGAACACCTGCCCCAGGCGCGATTCGTTGCCCAGCACCACCGACAAAGGGCCGTAATTTTTTTGCAGGCGGGCGCGGTTGCGGATCTCGGTCCAGGCGATGCGCAGGGACGAATCCAAGATGCGGTGCACGTCGACCGCGTGGCGCGAGCTGTCGGCGGCGCGCGAGAAGATCTTCACGTCCTTGACGATCTGCCGCACCCGATCCGCCGCCTCGCGCGCGTCGCGCAACGGCTCCTCCAGCTCGCGCAGGCGGGCGTCGAGGATCGAGCTTGTTTTGGCGGCGTCGTCGGCGCCGTCGGTCTTGGCGTTTTTCGGGACGTTCTCACGCGCCTTGGTGATCTCGGCGACGGTCAGCGCCACCACGTCCAGGTTGGCCACCAGCGCGGCCAGCGGGTTGTTGATCTCGTGCGCCACGCCGGCGGCCAGCGTTCCCACCGACACCATGCGATCGGACACCAGCAGCTTCTCCTGCATGGTGCGCCGCTCGCCGCGGATGGCCGCCTCGCGCAGCTCGCGCTCGATGGCCGGCTGCAGACGGGCCAGGCGGCCCTTGACCAGAAAATCCTGGGCGCCGGCCCGCATGGCGTCGACCGCCATCTCGTCGTCGATGGTCCCCGAAATGATGATGAAAGGAATGTCGATGCTGTGTTCCTTCAGCACGGCCAGCGCCGCCGGCGCGCTGAAGGTCGGCATGGAAAAGTCGGACAGCACCAGATCCCAGTTCTCGGCCAGCGCCGCCTGCATGGCCGCCTCGGTATCGACGCGCTGATGAACGACGTCGTAGCCGATCTGGCGCAGGTGGCGCAGCAGCAAAGCGGCGTCGTTCTCGTCGTCCTCCACCAGGAGGATCCGCAGCGCCTTCCTATCGGACATGGGGTGGCACGCGACGGTTGAGGCTCAGCCAGTAAAGTCCCAGATCGCGGGTGGCCTCCAGGAACTGGCTGAAATCGACGGGTTTTTGCACGTAACTGTTGGCGCCCAGGCGATAGCTCTCGGTAATGTCGCGCTCTTCCACCGACGAGGTCAGCACCACCACCGGCACGTACCGCGACGCCGCGTGCTGGCGCAGTTGTTCCAGCACCTGCAACCCGCCCAGCTTGGGAAGGTTGAGATCGAGAAGGATCAGCTCCGGCATACGGTCCACCTCGCGGCCGGCGTACTGGCCCTGGCCCATGATGAAGTCCAGTGCCTCGCGGCCGTCGCGCGCCACCGCCACCTGCTCGCGCAGCTTGGCGCGCTCGAAGGCCCGCAGGGTCAGGGCGATGTCGTCCTCGTTGTCTTCCACCAGCAAAATCCTGGGCATCTACGAACCTCCTCCGGGTGGCGTCAGCGTGAACAAGAACGTAGCGCCGTGGCCAACCTCCGACTCGGGCCAGATGGTGCCGCCATGGCGCTCGACGATGCGGTGAACGATGGCCAGCCCGATGCCCGTCCCCTCGAAGGCGTTGTTGGCGTGAAAGCGCTGGAAGGGCTGGAACAGTCGGTTGGCGCGGGCGGCGTCGAACCCCACGCCGTCGTCGCGCACGAAATAAACCGGGTGACCGGCGCCGCCGGTATTTGCCGGCGCATCGGCCCTCACGCCGAACGCGATGGTGGCCGGCGATTTGTCTTTGGTGAATTTCCAGGCGTTGCGCAGAAGGTTCTCGAGGACGATGCGCAGAAGGTGCGAGTCGCCCTGGCAGGTCACCCCCGGCTCGACCACGGTGTTCACCGCCCGCTCGCCGTTGTCGATGCGCAGCTCGGCCAGGATCTCTGTGGCGATGGCGCTCAGATCCACCGACTGGCGGCGCAGCTCGCTGCGGCTCAAGCGCGACAGGTTCAGCAGATCGTCGATGAGCTGGCCCATGCGCTGGGCGGCGTTGCGGATGCGACGCAAGTAATCCTTGGCCTGGTCGTCCAGCTTGTCGCTGTAGTCATCTAGCAACACCTGGCTGAACCCGCCCAAAGGCCGCAGCGGCGCGCGCAGATCGTGCGACACCGAATAGTTGAACGCCTCCAGATCGCCCAAGGTCTGCTTGTGCGCTTCGATCTCGTCGGCCAGCCGCCGCCGCCCCAGATAAAGGTCGATGAACACCCGCACCTTGCTGGACAGCACGTGCGGGTTGATCGGCTTGAACAACAGATCAACCGCCCCGCTGCCGTATCCGCGCAGCACGTTGCCTTCCGTCTCGTGCATGGCGGTGACGAAGATGATGGGGACGTCGCGGGTGGCCGGGTTGTCGCGCGCATAGTGCGCCACCTCGAAGCCGTCCATGCCCGGCATCTGCACGTCCAGCAGCATGACCGCGAACTCGCGCCGCAGAAGCTGCTTCAAGGCGTCGTTGCCGCTGGTGGCGCGCACGATCTCGCAATTGAGGCCGGCCAGCAGGGCCTCCATCACCACCAGGTTCGCCTCGACGTCGTCGACCACCAGGACCGCCGGTTTTGCCGCTGGTGTGTTCACCTCAGGCCTCCGAACCGGTATATCCGTTCCCGATCGTCAAACGTCGAGAACACATCCTGGTAGACGGGCGCCAACCTTTCGCTGCTGCCCAGGCACAGGAAGCCGCCGGGGCACAGGCTCTCGACGAATTTTTTCAGCACGCGCTCGCGCAGGGCCGGCTCGAAATAGATGAGGACGTTGCGGCAGAAGATGATGTGCATCTCGGCAAAGACGTGGTCCGAGACCAAATTGTGCTGGAAAAATAGGATGCGCCGGCGCAGGGACTCTCGCATCGCGAAATGATCGTAAGCGGTTCGATAATAGTCGGCGAACCGCGCCGTCCCGCCCGCCGCTTCATAGTTCGCCGAACACTGCGGGATGACCTCGGCTGAATAGAGGCCTTGCTTGGCCTGCTCGAGGGCCCGGTCGCTGAGGTCGGTGGCATAGATCTGCACCCGGTCGTACAGACCCTCCTCGGTCAGGATGATGGCCGACGAAAAAGCTTCCTCGCCCGAGGCGCAGCCGCTGTGCCAGACGTTCAGCAGCGGATAGGTGCGCAGGATGGGAATCACCTGGGTGCGAAACGATCGATAAAAGCTGGGATCGCGAAACATCTCGCTGACCCGCACGGTGAGGTCTTCGAGGACGGTGGTGAAAAGCTGGGGATCGTTCAAAACCTGGTGTTGCAGCTCGCCCAGGTGGGCAAGGCCGGTCTTGGCCAGCGCCGCCAGCAGCCGCCGGCGGATCGACGGCGTCGAGTAATCGCGCAGATCGTATCCATACCGATCGTGAATCGCCTCCAGGAACAGGCGCACCTCGATGGCCTCGATGTCCTTTCCGTCAGGCAACGCGCGATCCGTTCTTGCCCAAATAATCGGACAGCAAGGCCAGCAAGCGGTCGGGATCGATGGGCTTGGGCAGGTAAGCGGTGGCGCCGGCCTCCAGACACTTCTGCTCGTCGCCCGCCATCGCCTTGGCGGTGAGCGCGATGATCGGCAGTGCCGAGTGCGAGACGTCGCGCCGGATGCGGCGCATGGCTTCGTAGCCGTCCATCTCGGGCATCATGATGTCCATCAGTACGGCGTTGACCTCGGGGTGCTTGGCAAGCACGGCCAACGCCGAAACTCCGGTGTCCGCGGTGAGGACGTCGAGGCCCTTGGCCCGCAACGTGGCGGACAGCGCATAAAGAGCGCGCATGTCGTCGTCAGCGATCAAGACCGTCTTGCCTTTCAGATCAGCGGTGACGACCGGCCCGTTGTGGTTCGCCCGCAGGCGGCGCATGCCCAGGCCCTCTTTCAGGCGGCGCACGAACATCCGCACCTCGTCGATCAGCCGCTCGGCCGACGCACCTTCCTTCAGCACCACCGCCTCGGTGTATGTCTCCAGCATCTTCACTTCGGCCTTGCTCAAGGCGCGCGCGGTGTACACCACCACCGACGGCATGGCCGACCCGCACTGCTCTTGCAACGAACGCAAAAGCTGCAAACCGTCCATGTCCGGCAGCGACAGGTCCAGGATCATGAAGGCGAAGCGTTCATCGCGCACCGCCTGCAGCGCGTGGCGCGCGCTGGTCACGTGGTGCACGTCCAGCGTCAGCGCCGACAGCCGCCGCACCAACGATTCGCCGGTCAGCACGTCATCCTCGACCACCAGCACGCGCGGCGGACGCTCCGCTTGTTTGGGCACCAGCGCCTCGACCACCTGTTCCAGCTCGCGGTGGCTGGCCGGCTTGGACAGATATCCGACCGCGCCCAAAGCCAATCCGCGATCGGCGGCGTCCAGCGCCGACACGAAGTGCACCGGGATGCTGGCGGTCTCGGGATCCGCGCGCAGCGCCGCTATCACCGTCCATCCGTCGATGTCGGGCAAGCGCACGTCGAGGATGATGCCCTTGGGCTTGCGCTCCTTGGCCAGGCGCAGGCCGTCCTGGCCTTTGGTGGCGATCAGGCATTGCAGTCCCTGGTCGCGAATGATGTCGCCAAAGGCGTTGGAGAAGACGGTGTCATCTTCGATCAGCAGCAGCGACGCGTCGGCTCCGTCGCCGGTGGTGCCGTTGACCGGCGCGGCGCCGTTGCTGGCAGGCGACGACGCGGCTTGCACAAAATTCGACTCCTGGCGACCCGGGCCGTCGACGGTCGAAATGGCCGGGCGTTCGCGCAGGATGGCGTCGCCCCCTCGCGCCGGCGGCGGCTCTTCGGGAATCACGCAAGTGAAGGTGCTGCCCTGGCCCAGCGTGCTTTGTAAAGACAGCGCGCCACCCAGCAGTTCGGCCAGCTGGCGCGAGATGGCCAGGCCGAGGCCAGTGCCGCCGTAACGGCGATCGGTGGCGGCGTCCACCTGCTCGAACGGCGCGAACACGCGTTGCTGATCCCCGGGCGCGATGCCGAGTCCCGTGTCGGTGACCGTGAAGGCCACCGCTCGCGCGCGCGGCAGATCCCCCGGCAGCCGCTCGCCGCCGGCCGGCGGTCGATCGACCGTCAGCGTGACGGTGCCTGTGGGCGTGAACTTGATGGCGTTGCCGAGCAGGTTGTTCAGGACCTGCTCGAGACGCCGGCGATCGGTGTTGATGGTGGACGGCAGCGACGGCGACACGGTGAACACGAACTCGAGGCCCTTGTCGCGCGCCAGCGGTTGAAAGACGCGCCCCAGGTGCTCGACCACCGCTTGCAGCGCCACCGGTTCGTTGCGCACCTCTTGCTTGCCGGATTCGATCTTGGCCAGATCCAGCACCTGATTGATCAGCGCCAGAAGATCTTTCCCGGCGGCGTGGACGGTGCGGGCGAATTCAACCTGCTTTTCGCTGAGGTTGCCGCTCTCGTTGTCCGCCAGCAGGTTCGACAAGAGCAGCATGCTGTTGAGCGGGGTGCGCAGCTCGTGCGACATGTTGGCCAGAAACTGCGACTTGTACGAGCTGACGGTGGTCAGCTCGGACGCCTTGTGTTCGAGACGGGTGCGCGCTTCGGAAAGCTCGAGGTTGCGGTCTTCCAGAATCCGCCGCTGGTCTTCCAGCTCTCTTGCCCGAAGGCCCAGCTCCGTGTTGGTCTGGCGCAGCTCGTCCTGTTGCGTCTGCAGCTCTTCGTTGATGGCCCGCAGCTCTTCTTCTTGCGACGAAAGTCGCTCCGCCTGGCGCTGCGTTTCGGCCAGCAGATCGCGCGTCGCCGCCCGCGAGCGCGCGCCGTCGAGAGCGATGGCCAGCGGATCGCGCACCGTCGCCAGCAGCTCGGCGTCGACCTCGGTCCACGGGCGAAACAAGCCGAGCTCGATCACCCCGGTGACGCGCCCGACGTTCATGATGGGTTGAAAGACCAGCACGCGCGGCGCGCCCTCGCCCAGGCCGGAACGCACGCGCAGGAAATCCGCCGGCGGATCCGTCACCACCGTCAGGTGATCGACCAGCGCCGCCTGGCCGACCAGGCCTTCACCGCGGCGAAAAATCGGCGCCGCCTGCCCGGCGCCGTCGCCCGCTGACAGCGCGTATTGCCCGATCAACTTCAAGCTGCCGTCGGGCTGGTAAAGATAAAGCGCGCCGGCCGCCGCGGTCAGATACTGCGCCAGGAAAGTGGTGGCCCGATCGGCCAGCTCTTTTTGTTCCAGCTCGCCCCGTACCTGCACCACCAGCCCGGCCTGCCCGGCCTTCAGCCAGTCAGAGCGATCGCGCTCGCTGCCGAGACGGCTCAAGCCGGCCGCCATCTGATTGGCCTGCCTCGCCACCTCGCCCAGCTCGTCGCTGCTGACCACCGGGATGGGCGTGCGAAAATCGCCGTCGCCGAAGCGGCGCAGGCCGATCGTCAGCTGGGACAGCGCGCCCAGCACGCCCCGGCTTAGCCGCAAAGACAGCAGCACCACCACCACCAGGCAGCCGATGATCACCGCGAAGCGGACCTTGGTAGCCACCGCCTGCGCCTCGGAGGCGGCGGCGAACGCCCGGGCCAGGCCGCTGCGATCGAAGGCGGTGGTCTCTTTCAGCGTGCGCGCCGCGTGCGCTTGCTTGGTCTGCATCGATCCCATCCAGCGCACCAGCGATTCGCCGGTCTCGCCGCCCAGGATGCGCCGAGAGACATCGTAGGCGGCGGCGTAATAGTCTTCGATGGCGTTGCGAAGCAGCGCCGCCTGCATCGGATCGGCCACCGTGCGCGCGGCGGCCAGCTCGGCCAGCAGACCGTCCTTGGTGGCGCGCGTGGCCTCCAGCGCCTCGGCGTCGCGCGCTGCCACCGCGTCCTGCAGGCCACGCTGCAGGTGTTCGAACTGGGTCTCCAGCCGTGGCCCCAGCTCCAGGCGGGGCAGGTAACGTTTCTCGATGTCGGTCAGCTGATCTTGCGTGCGGTTCGAGATGGTCGCGCTGCTGACCAGCAACACGATGAAGGCCAGCGCCGCGGTGGCGACGATGGCGATCAATTTGCTTCGAAACGAAAGCCGCATGATCCACCGTCACCGCAGGATGGTGACAACCTTGACATGTTCGGCGTTGGCGGCGCCGGAAACGTAGCCGATGGCGCCGGGAAAGCGCAGCACGTAGCGGATGACGTCTTCGTCGCTGTCCATCTCGGGCGGCGGCACCTCGCGGCCCGAAAAGACCAGCTGCTGCCAGTAGCTTTTCACCGCCGACACCGAACGCTTGATGATCTCGTCGGAGAACCGTCCCCGCGCCGGCGAATCGGGCGACAAGTCGACGGGGCGGATGATCTCGCCGTCGGGCCAGCGGGTGATCTTCTTCAGGAAGGCGTCGACCACGAACTTGCGATCGACGCTGGTGGCGCTGTTCTGCGGGTTAACCACCACCCGATACGATGACGACCCGGCGGCGTGCGAAAGCACCGGCGCCGCGGCCGCCACCGCCAGCACCAACGCAACCAAAAACCGGACTGAAAAAAGCGAACGCACGGGTGCCAATCAGAAATAGGCCGTCGTCTTGATCAGGAACACCAACCAGTCCTTGTCCAGCGTGCCCAGATCCATCGAGCTGACGCCGTTCATCGTCGCATCCAACCCCGCCGCGTCGTGCATGTAGTGCTCTTCCAGCTTGATCAACCAGTGGGCGTTGATGTCGAAACGAAAAGTCAGGGCGATGTCGTGCTGATTGTTGGCCACGCCATAACGATTGCTGATGTTCGGGAACAGCAGCGAATAATAGACCGAGGTCTGGAACCAGCGGCTGAAGCGATAGGCGGCCAGGGCGTAAAAGCGCTCGCTGGTGGTGTCGGGCATGCCGGCGAATGTCGGGTTGCTGCTGTCGGCGTGCGAATACCACCGGCCGTACTCGGCCGCCAGCAGCCAGTCCTGCCCGGCGTACTCCGCCGACGCGATCCACAGAACCGCCGGGACAGCGTACGTGAACGGCATCCCCATCGTGGTCAGGTTCAGGTTCAGGCGCAGCGCCTGCAGACTGCCTCCGACCCGCAGGCCGTCAAGCGGCGTCTCCCAGAACAGGCGTCCGCCGACGACGTAAGGGGTTTCGATCGACGTGATCTGAAGGGGCGAGCCCGCCTGCGGCGGGGTGTCGACCTCGATCGACCCGCCGTAAAGACGGTAGTCCAGCGCGCCCGCCGCCCCCACCCGCACATAGCCGTAAAGCTCGGCGCCGGTCTGGGCCAGCAGGAAATCGCGATCGGCCAGCGGATAAATCGACTGCGGCAGCAGCACCGGCACGCGGGCGGCGTCGACGTCGTTGACCTCGTTGTATAGGCCGAAGGGCAATTTCACCCGGCCCGCGCGCAGCCCCAGCCAATCGCGCCAGTGATAGTCGAAGTAGAACCAGTCCGCCTTGACACTGAAGGTGCCGGTGGTGCCCAGGCGCCGCGAGAACAATTGAAAGCCCAGGCGCAGGTTGTCCATCGGGCGGGCGGTGAAGTTCAGCCCCACCTCGCTGAAATCGACGCTGCCGCGTTTCGAGTTGACCAGATAGTTGTACTCGGTCGACTTGATGGCGCCCTGGCTGACGAAGCCGTGGGTTTCGATGGGCAGCGCCTCGCCCGCATCGCCACTGCCGGCGAAAGCGACCACCGGGATCAGCCACGCGGCCAGCACGGCCGCCACCGCTGCCGCCCGTCGCGCCGTCACCAGCATCCACGAACTTCGAAGGGCCGGCCGAGCTGCAACGCCGCACGATTCATGGTCCTTCGGGGGAATGCGGTCCACGTTCTGCCCGCATCATCGTTGCACGCAAAATGTCCGCCCGTCAATGCGATGGCCCGCGTTTGCGCGGGAAAACCCTCCTGACGGAGCGGCAAGCCGGTGCGCTTTCTGTTCGCCGGCTACGAACGCCTACGCGACTGATGAACGACTGGGCGTCGCGTCCGGATCGCGTGGTCGGCTGCTGCGAATGTCCTCGTCCAGCGATCGGCGCGCCCAGAGCATCTCCCACAGCGTGGTCAGCAACGATCCGCCGAGAGCGAGCAGACCGAGCGTGAACAGGGCGACCGCCACGCCCGTCGCCCACCGGCTTTCCCGCGAGGCCACGAACAGCATCGCGCTGGACCCCAGAAATCCCACCAGCGCGACCACCGACAGCACGACGCCGACGTGCAACACCCGCGAGCGCGCCGCGACCATCACCACCTGCAACTCGACGCTCACCGCCCGCGGCGCACCTTTGGTTTCATGGCGCAGCTCGGTATTCAACGACCGGACGCGCGTGGCCAGGTTGTCCAGGCGCGACTGCAAGTTCGCCCAGTAGATCGCCGCGCTGGTCAACGCCACGCCGGGGGCCAGCGCCGAGACGATAGACGACGTGTCGACCACGAAATCGTTGGTACAACGGCGCGGCCAAACCAGCCAGTTTTGTGTTCTTGTGGTTCGGCCATTGTGGTTCGGCCATTCAAGGAATGGCCCGCGCCGATCGCCTTCGCCGCCGACTACCGCGGCAGCAAGTCGAACAACGATGTCGCGCTCAGCGCCATCGTCGTCGGGTCAGACTCCCAAGCCGTCGGCGAGGCCTCGCTGGCGGACGGTGCGGTTTCCATCGGCGCCGTCACGCCGGCGGCGGTGGCGGCGCCGCTGGTGGTGTCGCCGACGCAGAACAGGTGCGCACCGTCGTGCAGATAGTGCAGCAACGTCCCGCCCAGCGCATCGAACGCGGGTTGCGCGCGGCGGATCACCTGCTTGGCGCTGGCATAGGGCCAGGTGCTGTTCGAGTAGACGGTGTCCACGGCGCCGGTCTCGCGGATCAGCGTTCGCGGAGCCACCAGGGCGTGCAGGTCGCTGGGGTCGAAATACTCGCGCACATTGCCGCGCAGCCAATCGAAGCAAGGATGATTGCCGTGCAGCTGCATCACGGCCAGGTCGGGCGGATCGCCGGCGGCCAGAGTGGCCTGCACGCGCAGGTCGATGGCGCCCACCAGGTCGGCCACCTCGCCGCCCATCGACAGACCGACGACGGTGATGCGGGTCGGATCGACGTCGGTCCGCGACAGCACGTAATCCAGCGCGCGCAGCGCGTCCCAGGCGCGTTCGCCGTCTTCTTCCCAGTCGGAGGCGAAGCCGGCGGCGGCGATGGCGGGATGGTTGCCGTTGCCGTTGTTCGGATCGTCGCCGGCCAGCTCATCGCCATACAGCGACGAGCGATCGCCGAGCGGCCGATGGCCGATGTCCACCGCCACCACGACGTATCCGCGCCGGGCGAACGCGTCGCCGTACCAATAGCTGGGATTGTTGGGATCGAAATCGGCCAGCGCGCTGCCGCCGTGGCCGTTCAACGCCACCGCCAAGGGAAAGCCACCGACCGGCGGAGCGGTGGTGGGAACCGCCACATACCCATGGGCGACGCGGGTCAGCGGATCGGCGCCGTACGCGTTGGGCAAGGTGTACTGCCACTGCACTTCGTCCAGTTGATAGCTTTGCGGCCAGCTGGCGAAGGCGTCGTCGCGCGTGGCGGGGACCGCCAGCTGCGGAACCGGGGCGCGCGTGGACAACACCGCGGTCGACGACGTCAGCGGCGCCGGCGCGCCGTCCATCATCAAGCGCATCAAACGGCTGCGGGTGTGCGCCTGCCAGTCAATCAAAGCTTGCGATGAACGTGCGCCGACACCATGGCTGAAGATCTCGGCGCGCTGGCCGTGCCAGGCGGTCGGCGCCGAACGGCTGGCGCTGTGCACGGTGCCGGTGATCAGACGACCGGCGACCTTGCCGGTGTACTGCTCGCTGCCCGCGGCGACCGAGCGAACGAACGACAGGGTGCTGCCGTCCCAGGCGGTCACCGTGACATCTTCCAACAGCTGCTCGCTCAGGGCGCCGTTGCCGTCGGCGTAAAGCTTCAGCTGGCCAGCGAAGGCACCCGCCGCCGCATCGACGCGCAGGATTGCTTGCCACTGACCGTCGATGGCGATGTCGAAGGTGCGCGGCACGATGTCCGCGTTGAAGGTCTCTGCGCGCCATCCGGTCAGCTGACCCTGGAAAGCGCTGATATCGGGCAGCACATAGTTCGCCGTGCGCGCCACTCGCCCGGTGACCACACCGTCTTCGACCTGCAGCCGGTACCAGGTGATGGTGCGGTCTTCCAAGGCGCGAAAGGCCAGCGTGGTCGGCTGCCCTTGTGGTGTGGAGAATTGAAACGCCTCCAGCGGGAAGTCGTCCTTGCCTCCTTCGGCGGATACCGAGCCGCCCGGCTCACCGCCCTGATCGTTCAGCACCAGCGTCACGCGCTGGCCGCCGCGGTTGAGGTACCAGGTTCCAAGCACATCGGTGGGAAGCGATTCGTGCTGCTGCAAGAAACCCGGCGCGACGCGCGGAGGATCCCCGATGCCTTCCTGGCCGGCGCATCCGGCGACCGCCGGCACCAGCGCAGCCAGCGCCACCACCGTCGCCCTCGCCGCCCACCACCGAGTTCGCCCGCCCGCCATCTCGCGTCCCCTCGGGTCGCATCGATCCTTTGAATTGTCCGGATCAGGCAACATCCCGGCGATGGTTTGACCCTGGCCGGGCACGCGCCGTTAGGCATCTCGCAAAGAAATTTGGCTTTCCTTCCGTCGGTGAATCAAAGCCGAAAGGATTTCGTCGGCAGGTGAGTTACCGTCTTACCGCATAGAAGGGAAACATGAAGAAATCGAACATCGGCCTCACCGTCGCGGCTCTGATCATCCTTGCTGCCGCAGGGGGCACCTACTACTACCGCGCCAGCCACAAGACCACCGTTCATTTCGAGACCGTCGCCGTCGATCGCGGCGCCATCATGGCCAAGGTGACGGCGACGGGAACTTTGTCTGCGCTGGTCACCGTCCAAGTCGGAAGCCAGGTCTCGGGTCGGGTCAGCGAGATCCGGGTCGACTTCAATTCGCCGGTAAAAAAAGGCCAGGTCATCGCCAAGATCGACCCGCCACTGTTTCAAGCGGCGCTGGATCAGGCCGACGCCAACGACGTCGCCGCGCGCGGTAATCTGACCAAGTTGCAAGCGCGCGCCGACGACGCCAAGGCGCAGCTGGTGCGCTCTGAAGAGCTGGCCCGGCGGAAGGTCATCGCGCAGCAGGATCTGGACACCATGCGCGCCAACGCCAAGGCCGCCGACGGCGACGTGGTGGCAGCACAAGGACAGGTGGCGCAGGCCAAGGCGTCGCTGCACCAGGCGCGGGTGAACCTGGCCTATACGACGATCAACTCGCCCATCACCGGGGTGGTCATCTCGCGCAGCGTGGACGTCGGGCAGACCGTGGCGGCGTCGCTGGCGGCGCCGACGTTGTTCGTGATCGCCCAGGACCTGACCAAGATGCAGGTCGACACCAGCGTGGCCGAGGCGGACATCGGCAAGCTGCGCAGCGGCCTGCAGGCGACGTTCACCGTCGACGCGTACCCGTCGCGCAAGTTCAAGGGCGTGATTCGCCAGATCCGCAACGCGCCGCAGACGCTGCAGAACGTGGTCACCTACGACGCGGTGGTGGACGTCGACAACAACGGCCTGGAACTGCGGCCCGGCATGACCGCCACGGTGACGTTCATCTACGATCAGAAGGACGACGTGTTGCGGGTGGCGAACGCGGCGCTGCGGTTTCAGCCGCCGGCCGAGATGCAGCAGCGCGGGCGCAGCGGCGGCGGCGGCGGTCCGGCGGATGCCGGCGGCGGCAGCACCAGCGCCGGGGGCGCCGGCGCCAGAAACGGCGAGCGATCGCGCGGCGGCGGTGGCGGCCCATCCAGGGTGGGCGGCGCCCGGCGACAACGCAGCGGCGGTGACGGCGAGCCATCCGATCGCCGCACGCTCTGGGTGCTGCGCGACAACAATGCCATACCCCTGTCCGTGCACACCGGCCTGTCCGATGGCGTGACGACGGAAGTGGATTCTCCGCAGCTGCAGGCCGGCGACCGCGCCATCACCGACGCCACTGGTTTTGATTCGGCGAAGAGCGGCGGCGCGGCGCCCTTCCGTCACTTGTTCTAAAGGCGCGCCCAATGTCGGAACGCGCCACGGCCATGATTCAAATTCACGACGTCAGCAAGGTCTACCGCATGGGCGACGTCGAGGTGCACGCCTTGCGCGGGGTCAGCCTGGCGATCGAAGCCGGCGAGTTCGTCGCCGTGATGGGCTCGTCCGGCTCGGGCAAGTCCACGTTGATGAACATGCTCGGCTGCCTGGACAAACCAACGGCCGGCGAATACCAGCTGGACGGTCATTCGATAGGTGGGCTGAACTCGGATCAGCTGGCGCACATTCGCAACCGGACCCTGGGCTTCGTGTTTCAAAGCTTCAATCTCCTGTCGCGCACCAGCGCTCTCGAAAACGTCGAATTGCCCCTCATCTACACCGACGTCAGCACCCGCGAGCGCACGCGCCGAGCCGGCGTGGCCCTGGATCGCGTGGGGCTGGGCGAGCGCGTGCACCACCATCCCAATCAAATGTCCGGCGGCCAGCAGCAACGGGTGGCCATCGCCCGCGCCCTGGTCACCGAACCCAAGGTCATCCTGGCCGACGAACCGACGGGAAATCTGGATTCGGTCACCAGCATCGAGGTGATGGCCTTGCTGCAAGAGCTGTGGCAATCGGGGATCACCATCCTGCTGGTCACCCACGAACCCGACGTGGCGGCCTTCGCCAGCCGGGTGATCGTCATGAAGGACGGCCGCGTGCGTTCCGACCAGCGGCAACAACCGCAGCGGGCCGCCGAAGCCTTGCAAGCCGCCAAGGCGGCGGCCGCCGCCGAGGCGGAGGCAGAGGCCGAAGCGCACGCCCACCAGCCCTCTCCAGGCGCGGAGACAAAATCGTGAATGTGCTGCAGACGACCCGGGTGGCGGCGCGGGCGCTGGCCCGCAACAAGCTGCGATCGTTCCTCACCACGCTGGGGATCATCATCGGCGTGTCCGCGGTGATCGCCACCGTGGCCATCGGCGAAGGAGCCAAGGCGCAGGTCGAGCAGCAGTTCGCCTCGATGGGATCCAATCTGCTGATCATCATGTCGGGCAGCACCACCGCCGGCGGCGCGCACGGCGGCTTCGGATCGATGCCCACGCTGACCTGGGACGATCTGAAGTCGATCCAGACCGAGATCCCGACGGTGCGCTATGCGGCGCCGTCGCTGCGCTCGACCGCGCAGCTCATCACCGAAGAACAGAACTGGACCACCAGCGTCACCGGCACCACCTCGGATTTTTTCCAGATCCGCAGCTGGCCGGTCAGCGAGGGATCGATGTTCACGTCGTCCGACCTGGAAGGCGGCACCAAGGTCGTCTTGCTGGGCGACACGGTGGTGCAAAAGCTGTATGGCGCCGGATACAACCCGGTCGGGCAGATGGTGCGCATCCGCAACGTGCCGTTTCAGGTGATGGGCGTCCTGGCGAAGAAGGGCCAGTCGGCGTCAGGCCAGGACTATGACGACGCCGCGTTCATCCCGGCGTCCACCTTTCAGACCAAGATCCAGGGCGGCCTGCAGAAATATCTGCCGGGCGTCATCCTGGTGGGCGCTTCCGCATCCGACACCACGGCCCGCGCGCAGACGCAGATCACCGGGCTTTTGCGGGAACGCCACCATCTGCAACCCGGGACCGACGACGATTTTTCCATCCGCAACCTGGCCGAGCTGGCCAACGCGCAGCAGGAGGGCGCCAAGACCCTGACCACCCTGCTGGCCAGCATCGCCGCCGTGTCTTTGTTGGTGGGCGGCATCGGCATCATGAACATCATGCTGGTCAGCGTGACCGAACGAACGCGCGAGATCGGCGTGCGCATGGCGGTGGGCGCGCGCCGCAGCGACATCCTGGCCCAGTTCCTGACCGAAGCGCTGGCACTGTCGGTGGCCGGCGGCGTGATCGGCGTGGCGCTGGGCGTGCTTTTGGCGGAGCAACTGGCCTCGCGTTTCCACTGGCCGCTTTTGATCCGGCCGGACGTCATCATGATCGCGGTGGCCTTCAGCGCACTGGTGGGAATTGGCTTCGGGCTTTATCCGGCGCGCAAGGCTTCGCGCTTGGACCCGATCGATGCCTTGAGGTTCGAATGAGACGACGATTCGTGCTGCCGCTGGCGGCCATGCTGGCGATGTTGATCTCCGCCCCGGCCGCGTTCGCCGAGGAAAACGCGGCGCCCACCGACGACATTCCGCGCAACCTGTCGCTGGACGAAGCCGTGCGCATCGCCCGCGCGCACCAGCCGCAGCTGCGGCAAGCCCACGCGCAGACGGAGGCGGCGGGCGGAAAATCTGACGAATCGCGCGCGCCGCTGCTGCCGCAGGTGAACAGCAACGCCTCGTACCTCTTCAATGACAGCTGGCCGCAGAATTCGACGGCCGTGGTCGGCAACAGTGGGAATAGCACCAGCATCGTCACCGGCGGTACGTCGACGTCGTTGTCGGCCGGGCTGACCGCCAACCAGCTTGTCTACGACTTCGGCCAGAACTGGTCGAGGTGGAAGGCGGCGCAGTCGTCGGAAGAATCGCAGCGCCAGACCGAACTGGCCACCACGCTGCAAGTGATCCTCACCGTGCGCAGCACGTACCTGGGCGCACGCGCCAACAAGGCGCTGGTGGCGGTGGCGCGCGAGACGCTGGACAACCAGAACCACCACCTGGCTCAGGTGCAGGACTTCGTCGACGTCGGCACCCACCCCGAGATCGATCTCGCGCAGGCCCGCGCGGATCAGGCCACCGCTGAACTGCAGCTCATCAACGCGCAAAGCGCTTACGCCATCTCGCGCGCGCAATTGCGGCAGGCGATGGGCGTGAACGGCAACGCCGACTTTGACGTCAGCGAAGAAATGATCAGCCCGGTGATCGGCGAGGACAGCACGTCGGACCAGTTGACGGCGCAGGCGCTGGCGGCACGACCAGAATTTCGCTCCCTGGAAGAACAGCTGCGCGCGCAAGAGCTGGCCATCCGCGCCTTGAAAGGAACGTTTGGTCCCACGTTGGGACTGACCGGCAGCGCCAACTATCGATTGCCGGATCAGAACACCGCTCGCCAGGTCTTCACCATCAGCGGCGGCCTGACCTTGCAGTGGGCGTTGCTGGAGGGCGGACTGGAGCGCGGCAGGCTGCGTGAAAACGCCGCGCTGCTGGACGGCCTGCGCGCCGGTGTGGACCTGCTGCGCCAGCAGGTCACCGTCGAGGTCGAGCAGGCGCGCGTGGCCGTGGTGTCGTCGAAGGCGGCGATCGGCTCGGCCGACAAGGCGCTGGTCAACGCCCGCGAGCGCTTGCGGTTGGCGGAGGCGCGTTATCAAACCGGCATCGGCAACGCCATCGAGCTCGGCGATGCGCAGCTGGCCGTCACCAACGCCGGCGTGCAGAAACTTCAGGCCGAATTTCAACTGGGCGTGGCCCGCGCGCAGCTGATGAAGGCGCTGGGACAAGGCTAGCGGTCGCGCCTTCACTCCGCCGTCGACGATCGACGACCGATCAAACCGGCCAGCAACGTCCGGTGACAACGCTGCAGATCGGTGCAGGCGGACGAACACAGCAAGGTGATCGTCTCGCCGGCCGCTGCCCGCCGCTGCAGATCGCGGATGCGCCACACCTGTGTCGCCCCGCCCATCTCGTCGAGATAGCGGGTCTTGTATACGTCCCAGGTGATCGGCGCGCCGTGCTTGCCGTGATAGTCGTCGAGCAAGCCGCGGCTGGGTCCGAGATCCGCCCACCAATCGCTCCAGGTCTCCTTGGCCTTGGCCACGCCGCGCGGGCGGATGCGGCAGATCAGCAGACGAAACCCGTCGTCGGGTTCGGCCGGATCGTTCCAGCGCTTCGTGCGAATCGGCACCGCCCGACAGTATGAACGACGGCGGCGCTTACTTCCCGGTCGCCGTCGGGCAGCCGAGGCGCTGCGTGCCGACGGCGAAGTTGTCGAACCAGGCGTCTTGTTGAGGGGCGTCTTTCTGGTACGCCTCCCAGTCCAGGACCACCTTGTTGAACAGCGTCGGCGCTTGCCAGACCGCGGGCGCGGCGCCGATGCTGCACGCGCCGCTTTTTCCCGTCACCTCGACCTCGGTCTGCGGGCGGCCATCCAACCACAATTGCAAGTGACTGCTGGCGCCGTCGACGTGCCATTCCACGCAAACCCAGGCGGTGGGCACCAGCGTCTCGGTCGTCGCGGAGGTTGAACACTGCAGATCGGGCAACGGGTCGCTGTTCTCGCGACCGCCCCCGCGCAGAGCGACGGCGCCCGCCGACGTCAACACGCGCGTGCGTTGCAGATAGCTGACCGCCAGCTTGCCGTTCACCCCGCCGAAACTGAATTGCCCGATCTTCGTCGTCGATCCCGGCAAAAGGCCGCTGACGTGAATGATGTTCCAGTCGGACTTCGCCGGCAGCGCCTTCAGCCAGACCATCACGCGCCCGTAGTGATCGGACGGCACTGCCGCCACGTCGTCAGCGGTCTGGTGGACGAAGCCGGCATAGCGCAGATCGCCCGCCTCGGTGTCGACGTGGGCGTTTTGTTTGCCGCCATAGGGCTTGGTGTTGTCGACGCGCGGGCTGCCGTGGAATTTGTAGATCACCCAGTTCGGATCCAGCGTCGTCGTCATGCCATTCATCAGAGGATACGATTCGAAATCGTCGCACCACACCGCGCCCGGGGCGCAGCCGGCGGAAGGAACATCGCCGCCACTGTCGATGGCCGGTGCGTCGTCGGTCCCTGCATCGCCGCCATTTTGATTGCTGCCGCCGGCACCACCACCGCCGGTCCCCGCGCCGCCGCTGCCGCCCGTGCCTGGCACTGCCGGCGCGCCCGGGCCACCACACGCGCCGGCGACAAACGTCAGCCCCAACGCCAGCACCATCCACCGGCGCAGATCATTCACCTTCCCCACCAGCCGCCCTCGCTTGCTTACTGATTGACGGTCGCTTTGCTGACCAGGGCGCGCGCCTCCACAAGCAGCGCCGTGTCCGGCGCGCCGTTTTGCGCCTGCACCTCGGGCAAGGTCAGGAAGATCTCCATCTTCGTGAGCTTGCCGTTCAGGATGGTGGGATTCCAAATTGCCGGCGTCTCCGTCAAATCGTCGACCAGCGTCCACAAGAACATACGATACATGTTTGCCGTGTATGTCTGGTACAGCCTCGACGCTGCTGCTTCCGGCCTTCGCGCGCCGACGCCGCCGGCGTCTTTAGAACGCGGCGGCCGCGTCCAGCAGCGTGACCACGTCATAGTCCTGCTTGATGCGCTGAAACAGATCGGTCAGCCGGGCCAGCTTGGCCGCCGCCGGCACGCGCAGGTCGCGTTGGGCGGCGGCCAGCGCCGGACCACTGCCGTCGCTTTCGTCCAGCAGATCGATGCCGTGCAGTTCCAGATTCAAGAACGGCCGGCGAGCGACGCTGCGATAAAGCGCGAAAACCATCGCCGCCGGCAGCGTGGTGACGAACGTGCCGATGAAGGGAAACCGCGTGAACGGCGCCACGGTGATCGGCAACTCGGGGACGGCGCCGTCGCCGCGGCGATAAGGTTCGGCGGGATCGGGACGATACGGCAAGACCGGCGCCGTCAGCACGCGCGGCCGATCCAGGACCGATCGCGACGGGGTGCCCTTGATGGCCAGCGCGCCCATCACCGCCGCCTTGGCCAGATAGTACGGCGCCGCCGGAAACACCGACGAGCCGTAGGCATAGTTCTGTCCCACCAGCGCCGCGTACATCGCCGCCGTGAAGGTGTACCCGGGCGCCCGAAAGCCGCGCGGCCGTACGCCGCAGACCGCTTCGATGTCGGCGGCGCCGCCGGCGATGTCGGCGGCGATTTCTTCGTTGGTCCGGCGCGACAGCGCGTAGTCGTGGGCGCGGGTGTGGTTGCCAACCTCGTGGCCGCCGCGCGCCGCTGCGCGCAAGCTGCCCTGCCCGTGCGCGCGCAGATCGCTGCCGATGGCGAACAGTGTTCCCTTCACGCCGGCGCCGTCGCACAGGGCCACAAAACGATCGATGGCCAGACGATCGACGGCGTCGGCCGCGCCTGCCGGTAACGCATCGGCGGCCAGCCCGTGGATGGCGGCGTAGTGGAGCAAGCCGTCCAGATCGATGTTGATGCAGGCGAGGCGGGGCACGGCCGGGCAGTCTGAACGCGCGCAGCGGCGAAGGCAATCGAGGTCCAATCCACGAAACCGGGGCGCAGGGTTGTCGCTTGACGGCGCGGCGGCGCAACCATCTACTTGCCGACATGAAACGATCACGGCGGCAATCGAGGGTTGGAATCAGGGCGGCTGGATGCTTGGTGGTCATCGCGGCGCTGGGCGCCACTACCTGCGGCGACGATAGCCAGGACGCGAACAGCGACGCCTTCGTCCTCGGCACGTCGCAAAGCGCGCTGACCGCCGGGCCGTACGACTGGCTGCAGTTCTTCGGCGATGCCCGCAAGACCGGCAACGACACCAGCGAGACCATCCTGAACCCGCAGTCGGTCACCGGCCTGACTCAGCTTTTCAAGGTCACGCTGCCGGCCAAGGTCGACGGAGCGGTGGCGGTCCTGACCGCGGTCAGCACCAGCAGCGGCGTGCGTGATCTGGTCTTCCTCACCAGCCAGTCGGGACACATCCTGGCCCTCGACGCCCACTCGGGTGTGACCATCTGGTCGCACCAGAACACTGGCTCGAACTTCACCACGTCGGCGCCGGCGATTGATCCGTCGCGCGCGTTCGTCTACTCGTACGGCCTCGACGGCAAGGTGCACAAGTACGCCGTCGGCAGCGGCACCGAGACCACCACCGGCGGCTGGCCGCAGGTGGCCACGCTGAAGCCGTCGCTGGAGAAAGGCACCACCGCGCTGGCCATCGTCACCGCCGGGGGCAACAACTTTCTTTACGTCGGCTACAGCGGCTATGGCGACGGCGGCGATTACCAAGGCCACCTCACCACCATCAACCTCGGCACCGGCACGCAGAAGGTGTTCAACAGCTCGTGCAGCGATCAGACGGTGCACTTCGTGACCGGCGGCTCGCCGGATTGCCCCGGCGTGCAGTCGGCGATCTGGGGCCGTTCGGGCGTCGTTTACAGCTCGGACACCGGCAAGATCTACTGCACCACCGGCAACGGCACGTTCAACCCCGGCGGTCACCTGTGGGGCGACAGCGTGCTGGCCTTGAACCCCGACGGCAGCGGCGCCAACGGCGGGCCCGTCGACAGCTACACCCCTCAGGTATTCCAGACGCTGCAAGATCAAGATCTGGATCTGGGCAGCACGGCGCCGGTGATCTTGCCCGGCAGCGGCACCCGGTTCCCGCACATCGCCGTGCAAGGCGGCAAAGACCAGCGACTGCGCATCATCAACCTGGATAACCTCAGCGGCCAAGGCGGCCCCGGCCACGTCGGCGGCGAGCTGTACGCGATGACCCTTCCCCAGGGCGGCGACGTCACCAACGGCGCGGCGACGTGGGTAAATCCCGCGGACGCCTCGACCTGGGTCTTCATCAGCAGTACCAGCGGCGGCCTGGCGGCGTTCAAGCTGCTCGTCGACGGCAACGGCAACCCGTCGCTGGCCACGCAGTGGACGCTGGGCCCGGCGGGCGGCTCTGTGCTGGTCGCCGACAACGTGATTTACAACGCCACCAACAACAACATCCGCGCGCTCAGCCCCACCACCGGCGCGCAGCTGTGGAACAACACCGGCATCGGCACCATCCACTGGCAAAGCCCGGTGGTGGCGAACGGCGTCCTTTACATCGCCGACAACAGCAGCCAGTTCACCGCCTTCGCTCCCAACGTCACGGCGCTGTCGCGCACCGGCTGGACGGCCACCGCCACGCCCAGCTCGGCCACCGACGTGCCGGCGCGCGCGCTGGACGGCAACACCACCACCCGCTTCTCCAGCGGTGCGGCGGAGACCAACGGCCAGACCTTCATCCTGGACATGAAGGCGGCGCAGACCTTCGCCCGCCTCACCCTGGACGCCGCGACCAGCACCGGCGACTACCCACGCGGCTATCAAGTGTCGCTCTCGAACGACGGCCTGAACTTTGGCGCCGTCATCGCCAGCGGCAGCGGCACCGCGCAGCTGGTGACGATCAACTTCGCCTGGCAGACGGCGCGCTTCGTGCGCATCGTGCAGACCGGCAGCGCCGGCAACTGGTGGTCCATTCACGAGCTGAACGTCTTCGGCGTCGCCGCCTCGCCGCTGGTCGCCCTGCCACGCACGGGTTGGGTGGCCAGCGCCACGCCCAGCTCGGCCACCGACGTGCCGGCGCGCGCGCTGGACGGCAACGCCAGCACGCGCTTTAGCACTGGCACCGCGCAGGTGAACGGCCAGCAGTTCCAGGTCGACATGCAGACCACGCAGACGTTCTCGCAGCTGACGTTGGACGCCGGCACCAGCACCGGCGATTTCCCGCGCGGCTATCAGGTCTTCGTGTCGAACGACGGAACGAACTGGGGCAGCGCCATCGCCAGCGGCGCCGGCACCACCCAGCTTTTGACCATCTCCTTCACCGCCCGTTCAGCGCGTTTCGTGCGCGTCGTGCAGACCGGCAGCGCCGGCAACTGGTGGTCGATTCACGAATTCAACGTCTGGCACTGACGTCAGGGCCGAACCCGACGGCGACCCGCTTTGGCGGGCGCCGTCTCGCGGGCCACCACCTCGGCCAGCGCCACCTGCAGTTGCTCGGTCAACGCGCAGGCCTCGGCTAAAAGGCGTCCCAGGGCGTCCAGATTTTCGGCGTCCGGCGCCGCCAGACGCGCGGACGTGCTGAGCAACGTCCAGCGCAGGCGCGCCCCGCCCAGCGCGTTCGTCAGATCATGGACCAACTGTCGCAACGGCGGACGCTTCGCCACGGATATCTGCGACTGCGACGACTGCGACGACGATTCGGACGATCCGCTTGGCGGCCGTCTGGGCATGGGCTTAGCTCCCTCTTCCTTCGATGATCCCCAGCAAACGATCAAAGTCGATGGGCTTGACGATGTGGCTGGCGAAGCCGGCCTGGGCGGCGCGCTTTCGATCGTCGGACTGACCATAGCCGGTCACCGCGACCAGCTTGACGTTGTGCAAGGCCGTGCGGCGCTTGAATCGGCGCGCCAGCTCGTAACCGTCGATCCCGGGCAGACCGATGTCCAGCAAGGCCAGCGTCGGTCGAAAGCTGTCGGCCTCCGTCAGCGCCGACAAGCCGTCGTACGCCACCTTCACTTGATGGCCGCGCTTGCGCAAAAGCTGGCCCAGCACATCGGCCACGTCGCGGTTGTCGTCGACCACCAGGATGCGCCGCCGGCTGCGGGTCGACACGCCCAAGCGACGGCGCGCTTTCTCCGGGCGGGCGGCGCGCCGGGCCGCCGGCGCCGCCGGCAAGCGCACCACGAAAGCGCTTCCCTGGCCCGGACCGTCGCTGTGCGCGGTGATGGTTCCCCCGTGCAGCGCCACCATGGTACGGGCGATGGACAGCCCCAATCCCAATCCGCCGTACGGGCGCTCGCGGCCTTGCGAACCCTGGCGAAAGAGATCGAAGACATGTGGCAGCAGCGCCGGCCCGATGCCCACGCCGTTGTCGCGCACCACCAGCTCGACGGTGGCGCCGTCCCGCCTGGCCGCCACCATGATGCGTCCACCGGGAGTGCTGTACCGGCAGGCGTTGGTCAGCAAGTTCGAGATGGCCTGGACGATCCGGCGATCATCGGCGTTCACCACCAACCCCGGCGGCACGTCGATGTCCAGGTGGTGGCCGCGCTCTTCGAACAGCGGACTGGTCGCCTCCAACGCTTGCGCCACCAGCGCGCGCAGCTCGGCCGGCGCCCGGTGAAGACTGATCTTGCCGCGCGAGATGCGCGTGACGTCCAGCAGATCGTCGACCAGCGCGGCCAGGTTCCGGGCCTGTCTTTCGATCGCCTCGCGCTCTTTGGCGAAGCCTTTGCGGCCTTGCGCCTGCATCAGCTCCAGCGTGGCCAAGATGGGCGTCAGCGGATTGCGCAGCTCGTGGCCGAGCATGGCCAGGAACTCGTCCTTCGCTTGGCTGGCCTGCAGGGCGGCTTCGCGCAAGCGAATCTCTTGCTGGTGCGCTTGCTGCAGCGCCTGCTGGGCGCGCGACGTTTCAACCGCGGACCAGGTTCGTTCGGCCACGTCTTCGACCAGCGTGATCTCTTCGGCGGTCCAGGTCCGCCGGTGGGTCTGATGAACCGCCACACAGGCCACCAGCCGATTGGCCTTCCGCAACGGCGCCAGCAACAACGAGACAATTCCGTACGAAGCGAATCTTTTCTTGATCGCCTCCGGAACGCGGGGATCGGTGGCTGAATCGCTGATCGCCACCGACCGGCCGGCCTGCATGTCGGTCATCAAGAACTCCAGGCCATCCAGGCTGATGCGCCCGGTGGGACCGGGGCTGGCCAAGGTGTACTTCTCCTCGATGACCATGAATTTCCCGGCTGGATCGAATTCGGTGTAGCGGACGCGCGAGGCCTGAAGGTGCTCTCCCAAAAGCCGCGCCGCCTCTTCCCGGATCAGCGCCGGATCGACGTGCCGCCGAAGCGCATCGGTCAGCCGCACCCGGTACGCGTCGGTGCGCGCGGCGCGCTCCAGCTTTTCTTCGGCGATGCGCTGGTCGGTGATCTCCCAGGACACCACCGCGATTAGATGGTCTTGAGGCGGACCCAGCGGAAAGACGTGCACGTCGAACACGCGATGAGCCATCGGCACGGAGGAGGTGGTGAACCGCGCCGGCTGGCCGGTGCGCGCCACCCGCACATAGAACTCCAGCGCTTGGCCGTTGACGGGCACCTTGAATGATCGACGGGTGCGGCCGATGGTTGTCTTGGTCTCACCGAAGTCCAGGACGATGCGGTCGGAGGCGGCGTTGGCGTAAACAAAACGATAATCGTCGGGCCGCCGCCCATCGCCGAAGATCACCTCCAGAACACAGAAGCCGTAATCGACGGCGTCCAGCAAAGCGCGGTACATCCTCGGACCGTCGCGCCAGCGGCCCTTTTTGCGCAGAGCGCGGGCCGACGGGGTGCGTGGGGGCATCAGCGGCAGAGACTACCGCGCACCCGACCGTTCAGGCATCTTGTTTGGCAGCGTCGTCTCTACGCTGGCATGACAACGTTCGATGAACGCCAGGAGGGTCGCCACGCTCATCGGTTTCGGAATGTACTCGACCGCGCCGAAACTGGCGGTGATTGCCTGCCGGCTGAGACCCGATGCCGACAACACCGCCACCGGGATCGAGTGAACGTCCGCCATCCGCAGCTGCGCCGCGCGAAAGTCGGCTCCGTTCATCACCGGCATCATCACGTCCAGCAAGATGGCCAGCGGCCGCAGACCGCCCAACAACAAGTCGATGGCTTGGCGTCCATTACCGCACATGGCCACCTCATAGCCTTCGTCGTTGAAGAGCTCGGCCAGAGCGTCTCGAAAGCCGTCGTCGTCGTCGACGATGAGAATGATCGGTCGCGTCGAATGCCTCCCCGAAGACCCTGTCCTGAAAAATAGGCGTCAGGGCGAATCGATGTCTTAATAGAGAACACTCTCGGTCGGTTGGTCGCAACAACTGCCAACCCACTGGGCGCGAACAGTGACAAATTACATAGAAACCCCCAAAATTAAGCAGAACGCGATGACCAGACTTGTGATTGTCGAAGACCACACGATGGTGCGTGACGCTCTGGCGGCGATGCTGGCGTCCATTCCAGAGCACGAAGTGGTCGGCGTGGCTGGCAGCCTCCGCACGGCGCTCCCGATCATCGAATCCAGCCGACCCGACATCGTGCTGGCGGATCTGTCTTTGGAAGATGGACTGGGAACCGAGCTGGTGCGCGCCGCTCGCCGCGCCCACCTGAAGACGCGGATCCTGATCATGACCGCGCTGCGCGATCGGTTCGCCGTGCAGGCGGCGCTGAAGTCCGGCATCGCCGGCTACCTCCTCAAGGCGCGGCCGCTGAGCGAGCTGGTTGACGCCATCGCCGCGGTGATGAACGGCCAGCGCTATCTGTCGCCGACCATCACGGCGACGGACGCCGACTGGGCTGGGGACGACCAAGCCCCCGCGGCAACCAGCGGCCTGCAGCACCTGTCCCCGCGCGAGACGGAGATCTTTCGTCTGGTCGTCGACGGCTGCAGCAGCATGGAGGTGGCGCGCCGCCTGTGCATCAGCCTCAAAACCGTGGAGACACACAGGAACAATATCAATCGCAAGCTGGCTGTGCGCAGCACCGCGGATCTGATCCGCTTTGCCGTCAGCCACGGCATCTCCCTGCCCGGACACCAACCGTCCCGCGGCAGCGGCGGCGAATCCTGATCGGCGAAGACCGCCGCGCTGGCCGTCTGGACTAGTAGAACACCACGATGCGGCCGACGGCGGGAGCGGTGGCGGCTTCGCCGATGGCGAAGTCACCGATTCCATCTCCGTTCAGATCGGGCAGCACACAGGTGCTGGCGTAGCCGTTCCAGGTGACGCCGCCTGGCGGCGGGATCTGATTGTTCACCTTGACGACGGTCGGGATCACGCCGGTGGCCGGCGCGGTTGGGTTGATGGTTGACACGTCCCAGTTTCCGGCCGGCAGGCCAGGGATGGCAGCGCCGTTGATGATGTACAGCGGACCGGCGTTGGTGATGCCGGCCTCGGTCAGTCCACCGACGATGAGATCCGGGGTGGCATCGTCGCCGATGACCGAGACGCTGCCGGCGGTTCCGTGAATGCCGCCGCCGAGATTCACCGCGCCGAACGAGTTCGACGCCGCCGTGTCGATCAGGGATGTCTTGGCGGCCGGTGTCGTGCCGCCGGTGACGTTGAACGGTCCGGCCGTTGCCGCCCCCAGGTGCAGGTCGATCCGGCCGGCGAGGGTGGACGCGATGGCGATGCCGTTGGGTGTCCCCGGCATGGAGCCCAGCAAGCCCACCGTTCGGGTGTAATCCGTTTGCGCCGCATCGGTGACCATCTGAGAGGCGGTCGTCATCGGCCCGGCGAACGCGTACGCCGTTCCATTTCCGGTGTCGCCCACCAAAAGCGTGGTGCCCGCGGGCGCCGCATAGAACTGACCAAGGCCGACCAAGGTGGCCCCGAAAAACGCGTTCGTCGAGGTGCCGTCGATCTCGATCGTGCTGGTCGGCACGGTCTCGGGGATGGTCAACGTGGCCGGGAACGAGCTGCTTCCCTTGACGATCAAGACCGACCCTTTTTGTCCGGCCGGTCCGACATAACCTGAAAAGCCGATGGCCAGGTCGTCGGCGCCGGCGGCGTCAAAGTTACCGAGGCGGCTGAGAGGGCGCTGCGACAGCTTGCCGGAGAACAGGCTGGCCCCCTGGACGGTGATCGTGTAGTTCGCGTTTGCTTCCGTCAGCGTGCTGGGCCAGCCGACGACGAACGACGGATTCTTCCGGCTGAAGATCCAGATGGTGTCGCCGCTGGCGGCGCCTGTCACGCTGGAGCTGACAGCGATGTCATCGAGGGCGTCGCCGTCGACGTCGCCGGCGTTCACCATCGTCAACGTCGAGACGGCCCGGCCGCCGATGGTGATGGTGGTCGAATGAGCGAGCGAGTATCCCGCGGTGGTACCGAAGTATATCCAGACCGAGTCGCCGCCTCTGCTTCCCACCAGCAGGTCGGAGAGACCATCCTTGGCGAAGGTGCCGTTGCTGCTTCCGAAGTCGCCCGCATCGACGGTGAATCCGGCGCCCGGACCGGTCAGAACGTTGGGAATGAAGCTGGCGCTTTGAGCGGCGCTGGTGGTCACGATGGGCCCGCGATTTCCCGCGGCGTCAACCGCCGCCACGGCGAAGAAATAGCCGAGCTCGATGTTGAGGTCGGGCACCACGATGCCGTCGGGCATCCCGGGCGCCGCGGGCGTGCCGGTGTAGGGGATGTCCTTGGTGACAACCAAAAGCGGATTGGACTGGTTCGCCGCCGTCTGATCGAAGTTCGTGCTGTCGATCGCGACCTTGGCCACGCGCACCCGGTAACCGGCGACACTTCGTCCTTGATCATCGGGCGCGGTCCAGGTCAGCGGAAACGACGACTGCCGACGCTGCTTGCTGGTCTGGGTTCCGATCGTCAGCGCGGCGACGCCGGCCGGTGGCAACGCGTCGGTCAGACCGTCGCCCGCTTCGCCGGTTTCGCTGTGATCGGCGAGGACGTCGCCCGCTTCACTGGTGTCGCCGTGATCGACGGGGACGTCGGCGGTCTCCGCGGCGTCTACCCGATCGATGGGCAGGTCGGCGGTGTCGCCCCGGTCGGCGGAAGCGTCGCCGGTGTCGGCGCCGTCAACACGCGCGTCGGCGTCGGTCTTGCCGTCCGTGGCGCCACCAGAGCCGCCGCAGCCGGCTGCCACCACGCCAAAAAGCGCCACCAGAGAAATTGAAGCGAGTCGAAGCCGGTCGGTCGGCATAGGGGCCTCCACCGTCAGTAGTTATCACGTCCCACGACCCTCGAGACCAATCGTTGTTTGGGTGAGCGACGGGGATTGAACCCGCAACCCTCGGAGCCACAGTCCGATGCTCTACCAATTGAGCTACGCCCACCGTGTATTCAATTTTCAAAAATGTTTGCTGACGTCTTCGCTGCGCGCCCGGCAGGAGTCGAACCTGCGACCAGCGGCTTAGAAGGCCGCTGCTCTATCCAGCTGAGCTACGGGCGCTCACCTTCTTCCTCGGGCCGAAGTTCTAACCCCGGACGGGGCGGCAGACTACCCATTCCCTGGGTGGCAGGTCAATCGACAGGGAAGGCAATCGGCCGTCGTCGTCATTCGACCTCCTGCAGCTCGCGGGCGCTGATGCCCAGCAAATACAAGATGGCGTCCAAACCCGACGCCGAGATGCTGGTGTCGGCGGATTCGCGCAGCTTCGGTTTGGCGTGGAAGGCGATCCCCAGGCCGGCCCGCTCCAGCATCAACGCGTCGTTGGCGCCGTCGCCGACGGCGATCACCTGATCCAGCAGTACGCCTTCGGCCTGGGCGATGGTCTCCAGAAGCTCGGCCTTGCGCTGGGCGTTGACGATGGGGCCGCTCACCCGCCCGGTCAGTTTACCATCGGCAATTTCTAGATTGTTCGAGTAGGCATAATCCAGCCCGAGCCGGCGCTTGAGCGCCTCGGCCGCGCGCGAAAAGCCGCCGCTGATGACGGCGATGCTGTAACCGAGGCGCTTGAGCACGCGCACCAGCGTCTCGGCGCCCTCGGTCAGGGGCAGGTCGGCGGCGATGCGATCCAGCACCTTGACGTCCAGGCCCTTGAGCAGCTCCACCCGCTGGCGCAGCGACTGGTCATAGTCCATCTCGCCTTGCATGGCCCGCTCGGTGATCTTCGAGACCTGGTCGACGACGCCGGCGGCGCGCGCCAGCTCGTCAATTACTTCGATGCGGATCAGCGTCGAATCCATGTCCATCACCACCAGTCGCTTTGACCGGCGGTACAGGCTCTCGCGCTGCAACGAAACGTCGAAGCCGGCGCTGGTGGCCACCGCCAGCAGCGTGCGCTTCAAGACCTCGCTGTCGCGATCGGCCGGCAGCGAGGCATGAATCTCCAGCGAGGCCAGCGACCCTTCGGACAGGCGGCCGATCTTCTCGATGTTGGCGCCCTCGGCGGCCAGCGTGGTGGCCAGGGCGTGCAGGTGGGCCGCGCCCAAGGCGCGCCCGATGGCGGTGATGACATAGCGCCGTCCTTCGGGCGACGGAACCGCCTGCGCGGCGCTGCCGGGCACGGGCTTGAAATTCAGCTCCATGCCCAGCTCCTTGGCGGCGAACAGCAGCTCTTTCAAGACGTCGCGTGTGCGCGGCACGCCCACCAGCAAACACAACGTGAGCTGGCCCTGCACCACCACCTGTTCAATGTCGTGCAGCGACGCGCCCTCCTCGGACAGGATGCCGGTCAAGGTGGCGGTCACGCCGGTGCGATCGGGGCCGGTGACGGTGACCAGAACGCGGTCGTTGGCGACGGGGATTGCTGAATCTTTGTCGTTCAATGTCAAGCGGCCGGAGTCTATGGCAAAGCACGCGCCAGGGCGAGGACGACGACCACGGCGCGCTACAGCTAGCGGCCGGGCCGCCGATGAAAGGGACGGCACCTCATGCAGGTTTTCGTCGCGCGCCAGCCCATCTTTGATACGCGGCAACGGGTGGTGGCGTATGAGCTCCTGTTCCGGTCGGGCATCGAGAACTACTTCCCGCGCGGCGTGGACAGCGACTTTGCTTCGTCGCGGGTGATCAACGACAGCATGATGGTGTTCGGCTTCGCCGCCCTGGCCGGCGGCCGCAAGCTCTACGTCAACGTCACGCAGAAAGTGCTGTGCGACGCCTTGTACTCCGTGCTGCCGGTGCGGCAGTCGGTGGTCGAACTTCTGGAGTCGGTCAAGCCCGACGCCACCACGGTGGCGGCCTGCCGCGATCTAAAACGCGCCGGGTACGAACTGGCCCTGGACGATTACGTCGACAGCCCGGAGATGGAACCGCTGCTGGCGCTGGCGGACGTCATCAAGATTGATTTTCTGGCCACCACCCCCGAGCAACGGAAGGGCCTGCGCGAACGCTTCAAGCGCCGCCGGCTGGGCATGCTGGCCGAGAAGGTGGAGACCCAGGATCAGCTCCGCGAGGCGCGGGAGCTCGGCTATTCGTATTTTCAGGGCTATTTTTTCCAGCGGCCCGAGATGATCGCGCGGGAGGACATCCCGCCGTTCAAGCTGACCCACCTGGATTTTCTGCGCGAGCTGCAGCAGCCCGACCTGAACTTTGACCGCATCGAAGCGGTGATCAAACGCGACGTCTCGCTGTCGGTAAAGCTGCTTCGCTATCTGAACTCGGCGTCGTTTTACTGGCGCAGCCGGGTGACGTCGCTGAAGCACGCCATGGTGCTGCTGGGGGAAAGCGCCTTCCGCAAGTGGGCGTCGCTCATCACCATCGTCGGCATCTCGAACGATCGCCCGCCCGAATTGGTGGTGAATTGCCTGGTGCGTGCGCATTTCTGCGAGGCGCTGGCCCGCACCACCAAGCGCACGGACATGGAGCTGGACGCGTTTCTGGTCGGCATGCTGTCAGCCATCGACGCGCTGGTGGGCCGGCCGTGTAAAGAAGTGCTGGACGAGATCTCGGTGTCGCCGGCGATCAGCGCGGCGGTGCTGGGCGCCGATACGACCCTCGGCCGGATGCGGGCCATGGTGCTGGCGTATGAAACGGCGGACTGGGCCGCGGCCAGCGTGCTGGCCAATCAGCTGGGCGTCGCCGAGGATCTGTTGCCTGACGTCTACCAGCAGTCGATCAAGTGGGCCAAGCACGTCATGCCATGAGCGCTAGCGCCGCTCGCTGCGGTCGCTGCGCGGGAGGGCTGGGTCCTCCCACACCTCCCACGAGCCCACCCCGTCTCGCAAGGTGAGCCGGCCGAGCGGAGCTCGGCCTCCTGGCTGGCGGCCATCAAAACCTCATCCGTTTCGGGGGTTGCCAGCACGGGCGCTTGCCAGTTTAAAGGTATAGACGCGCCACCGGCGCGAAAGATCTGGCGCTCGCATATCCTGCGCCGGTGCTTTCGCCTCTTTTGACCGCCGTGGCCTGGGCGGCCGGATTCTTGGCCGGCCTGGTCGACGCCATCGCTGGCGGCGGTGGCCTCATCACGCTGCCGGTGATGTTGGGCCTCGGCCTGCCGCCGCACCTGGCGCTGGCCACCAACAAGGGTCAGTCGGTGTTCGGCACCTTCGCCTCGTGCGCCACCTTCTGGCGGCGCGACGGCATCGACAAGGGGCGCGCGCCCATCGCTTTCGTCGCTGGACTACTGGGCTCGACCGCCGGCGCGCTGACGGTCCTGACGGTGCGGCCCGAACCGCTGCGCCCGCTGGTGTTGGTGCTGCTGATCGGCGCGGTCGCCGTGGTGCTGGGACGTCCGTACATTCAATCTCATTTGCGCATCGCCGCCGTCTCCGAACGAGCGATACCGCTGGCGGTGGCGATCATCGGCTTCGCGCTGGGCGGATACGACGGTTTCTTCGGGCCCGGCACCGGATCGATGTTGATCATCGCCTTCGCGGTGGTGCTGGGCGACAGCCTGACCCGCGCCTCGGGCAACGCCAAGGTGGTGAACCTGGCCTCGAACGTCGCCGCCATCGTCGTGTTCAGCTTTCGCGGCGCCGTGCAATGGCGGATCGCTTTGCCCATGGCGGTGGCCAACATCGCCGGCGCCACCGTCGGGACGCGCCTGGTCTTGCAGAAAGGCGATCGCTTTGTCCGCGCGGTCATCCTGATCGTGGTCAGCGCGGCGGTGCTGAAGGTCTCGCTGGATCTCCGACGGTGAAACGCCGCGTGCGCCCGCCGATCCTTCGCGGTACGCTAGGCCGGCGATGGCCGAGAAGGTGAACAAGACCGACGAGGAATGGCGCCGCCTGCTGACGCCCGAACAGTTTCACGTGCTGCGCGAAAAAGGCACCGAGCGCGCCTTCACCGGCGCCTACTGGGCGGCGCACGACGACGCGGTTTATCTGTGCGCCGGCTGCGGCAATGAACTGTTCTCGTCGCAGACCAAGTTCGACTCCGGTTCGGGTTGGCCCAGCTTCACGGCGCCGGCGGGCGCCGCCGCCGTCACCACCGAGACCGATCGCTCACACGGCATGGCGCGGGTCGAGGTGATGTGCAGCCGCTGTGGCGGCCACCTGGGACACGTGTTCGAGGACGGGCCGGGCGAAAACGGCCTGCGCTATTGCATCAACTCGGCCTCGATCAAACCGGTCCCGCCGCGCAAGTGATCGGCGGTCCCGCCCGGTCCGAACCGCCGCTTTTCGCCCGGCCGTTCCTGGCCCTACTGTCTGTGCAGTTCGCCTGCGGCGTGTCTCTGTCGGTGTTCTTGCTGCTGCCGAAAATCCTGGTCGCCCGGCTGCATGCCACGCCGGCCTACGTCGGCCTGGTGGCCGCCGCGTTCGGCCTGGCCAGCGTGGCGGTGATTCCTCTGGTCGGCGCCCGCATCGATCACGCGCGCCGTGTGCCCATGCTGGCCGCGGCCTGCGTGGTGATGATCGCGACGTCGCTGGGCTTCTTGCTGGTGCGCGATGCCGGTGCGCTGGCGGTGATCTTGCGCGGCCTGCAGGGCACAACCTGGGCGCTGATTTACAGCGCCGGCGCCGCGCTGGCAGCCGAGCTGGCGCCGCCGGGACGTCTGGCCCAGACGATGGGGCTGTGGGGCAGCGCCAACCTCGTCACCAGCGCGTTTTCTCCCGCCCTGGTCGAGCCGATGATCGATCGGGCCGGCCCCGGCGCGGCGTACATCGCCGCGGCGGTCGCTGGCCTGGTCGGCCTTGGTCTCACGCGCCTCGTTCCCGAGCCGGCGCCGGCGCGCGCCAGCGCCGCGCGCAACATTCCTCTGCTGGTGGTGCTGCGCCGACCGTCGACGCTGCGGATGATCGTGATCGTCATGCTGGCCGGGGTGGCGTACGGCGCGATGTTCACCTTTCACCAACCGATGGCGCTGGGCCTGGGCATCCGCAACGTGCGCGGCTTCTTCATCGCCTACACCGCCGGCGCGCTGGGCGTGCGCCTGGTGATGGGGCCGGTGATGGATCGGGTGGGCGCCTACCGCATGACCGCGCTGGCCCTGGGCGCGTACGCCGCCGTCGTGGCCGCGATGAGCCTGCTCGCGCCTGGCCGACTAACGATCTTCGGCGGCCTTTTTGGCGTCGCCCACGGCGTGCTGTTCCCGTCGTTCATGGCCCTGGTGGTGGCCAGCGCGGCGCCGGAAGAGCGCGGCCGCTTGCTGACAGTGTGGAACGGATCGTTCGCCGCTGGATCGATCGTCGCTCTGCCGCTGGGCGCGCTGGCGGCCCAGGTGGGCTATCCGTCGGTGTTCATCGCCACCGGGTGCGCTACCTTCGCTGGCCTGGGCGTCCTTTTGCGCTGGCCGCCGGCTCCATATCGGCCAGCGGCGACGGCGACGGCATGACCGCGCCCGCCGCGCATGCTAGGGATCGGCGGGTGAAGATCAGCAAGATTGGCCTTTTGGCTTTGCTGCTGTCGGTGGGCGCGCTGGCCGCCTGCTGGTACGCGTTCGATATGCTGCACGATCAGCGCGCCGAGCTCGGTGAGCTGCGCCAGAAGGTGGCCGACGTCGGTCCCTCGGTCGAAAAGTTCAAGGGCTCGGTGCGCGACATGGGCCGCGATCTGGCGGCGCTGGTGCTGGACGAAGTGGACCTGACCAAGGCCGGCTGGCAGCCGATCGGCCGCGGCTTCTTCGTCATCGACGTCGGCGCCGAGCACCAGCCGGACGGTCTCAAGATCCACGGCAAAGTGATCAACACCTCCGCGCTGACCCACGAATCGCTGCTGTTCCGGGTCAAGGTTGGCACCGGCGCGGCGCCATTCACGTTGCCCAAGGCCGCGCCCGGCGTGGCCCTCCCGTTCGAGGTGGTGGTCAGCGGCGTGCCGCCGGGCGCGCCTTTGAAGGCCTTCATCACCCTCGAAACCTCGACCATCTCGTTCGCCAGCACGTCGTCCAAATCGACGCCGTCCAAGGACTCGCTGGACCCCGAAAAGCTGCTGCGCTGACCCCACCCCGCGCTGCCACAAGACCGGCGCGCCGGTGGCCACAAACCCGACACGGCTTTGCGGACCGTGGGCACTTCTTGCCCGGCGAGGGTCGCCGCTAGGCAATTCCCTCCCATAAGTTACGGGAAGGACGTCCGAATTTTCGCGCCAAAAGGCTGGCGCGGTGGTTGGCCCGGGCCTTGCTCATCAGGCATCCCGAGTCACGAAAGCGCTCTCGGGCGCACCAACCACACCCACCATCACGAGGGAGAAACGGATCTGCCATGGGAATGTCGATCAAAACCAACATCAGTTCTTTGGAAGCCCAAAAGAACCTCATGAACACCGAGAACGCTCTCGACAGTTCATTGGGCAAGCTGTCTTCGGGCTTCCGGATCACCAAGGCTTCAGACGATGCGGCCGGCCTGGCGATCTCCGTCAACCTCGGCGCGCAGATTGCCAGCTACGGTCAAGCGATCCGCAACGCCAACGACGCCCTCAACGTCATCCAGACGGCCGAGTCGTCGATGAACGAATCGCAGAACATCATCACCCGTCTGCGCGAGCTGGCGTCGGAAGCGGCGTCGTCCGGCATCGGCAACACCGAGCGCGGGTACATCCAGAACGAGGTCAACGCCCTGACCTCGGAAATCGACCGTATCGCCAACGCCACCGAGTACAACGGCGTCTCGCTGATCAACTCGTCCATCGCGCTGACCTTCCAGGTCGGTATCCGCAACGTGGCCCTCAACGATCAGATCACGGTCAGCACCGCCAACGCCACCACGGCCGCATTGGGCCTCAACGGCCTCAGCTTCACCACCCTGACCGGCGCCGAGGCGGCCCTGTCGATCCTCGACGACGCCATGCAGACCATCTCGGCGGCGCGCGCCACCATGGGCGCCCAGTCGAACCGCATGCAGTCGGTCATCAACACGGCGACCACCGAATCGGTCAGCCTCTCGGCGGCGCAAAGCCGTATTCGCGACGTCGACGTGGCCGAAGAAACCTCGAACCTGTCCCGTCAGCAGATCCTCATGCAGGCCGGCGTCTCGGTTCTCGCCCAGGCGAACCAGGTCCCGCAGGCCGCGCTGAAGCTGATCAGCGGTTAGTCCGCGGTCCGCGGATCCGCGCCTCCCGTGACTCTGCTTTCATCGGCGCGAGGATTGGCCCTCGCGCCGATGGGAAGCGCCAATCGGGATACGGCGCGCGGACCTAGACTTTTAGCTCTTTCAATTTTTCCCGTACCGCTTCGGCGTGACCTTTGGCGCTGACCTTCGGCCAATGGAAGGCCACCTTGCCTTGCGGGTCGATGATCACCGTGGAGCGAATGACGCCCATGCTGATCTTTCCGTAGAGATTTTTTTCGCCCCAGGCGCCGTACCGTTCGATGGTCTCGTGCGCCGGGTCGGACAGCAGACTGACTTTAAGCTTGTACTTGGCGATGAACTTCCGGTGGCGCTCGGTCGAGTCGGGGCTGCAGCCGTAGACGCTGGCCTCCAGTTTCTCGAAGTCCTTGAGCCCGTCGGTAAAGTCACAAGCCTCGATGGTGCAGCCGGGCGTGTCGTCTTTCGGATAAAAATAAAGAACCGCCCACCGCCCGCCCAGATCGGCCAGCTTCACGGTCTGGTCGTCCTGGTTCTTGAGGGAAAAACTCGGGGCTTTCTTGCCCACGGTCAGGGTCGACTCGGCCATGGCCGTTGTTTACCATACGGGCGCTGCATCGCTTCCATTTGCGACCGGATCGCGACAGGATTGTCGGCTGCCCGCCTGAATCTGATGAACGGCCGGTGCGCGGGCGTGTGGGGCCGGCCTTTTCGTGGGGTTTCCTTGGCGCATCCGTTGCTTAATCGTCGGCTTATCCAAGATCGTTTTCGCCGTCTCCCGGTTACGACCAGGCGACGGCCACCCTGGGCCCTCGGGCTGGTGGCCGCGACGGCCAGCGCCTGTCTGTTCACTGCGCCCATCAACATGCCGCCCACCATTCAGATCGTTTCCCCGCTGGTCATCTCGCGCGGTCAGCCGGCCACGTTCACGGCCACGGTGGCGGACGACCAGTCGCAGGCGCCTGATGTCTCGTGGGCGCGCACCGACGGCACCTGTCCCGACGCCGGCGATCGCACCCAGTGGCCAGCGTCGCGAACCAGCATCACGATGTTCACGGTCGACGGATCGATGACCAAGGCTCCGTTCTGCGTGTGGGCGGTGGCCACCGACAGCCACGGCGCCGCGCGCGCGGCTAACTTCGCGGCCACGCCGACCAACCACGCGCCCACTGCGGCCATCGACGTGGTCAGCCCGACGCAACCGCCCTATTCGTTTCTGTCCCAGTTTGTGCTGGCGGCGCACACCAACGACGTGGACATGGATTCGCTGACGGTGAACTGGAATCTGGGGGCCAAGCCGGTCGGCTCGCAGGCCATGATCGCCGCGTGCGACGGTAAGCCCAAAGATCAGTTCACCTGTCTGGCCGCCGACGTGCCCGGGGACTACCGCGTGGACCTGACCGCCGCCGACGCCAGCGACAAAGGCACCGCCAGCGTCTCCTTGACCGTCCTGGCCGATGCGTTGCCCTGTATCGACGTCACCATGCCCGACTATGCGTCGGGGCCCCAGGTACACCTGCTGGCCTCCGACGGCTCGGGCGCCGCCGACACCACCATCGACAATTTTTCCGTCCTGCGCGTCCTCGACGATCTGGACGGCTGGCCCAGCGACAGCAGCCAGCTTCATTTCACCTGGAGCACGGCCCGCAACACCGACCCACTGGTGTTCGTGGGGATCGGCGGCGCCACCTTCCCGCTGCCCACGCTGAGCTTTCGCATCGGCGACAAGGAGCGCGTGCGGGTGGAGATCGCCGACCGCAACAACAGCAAAGAGATCCAGGACGCGCTGACCGGTTGCAACGACCAGGACGCCTGCGTGGCGCCGGCCAGTCGCGCCTTTGGCAACCGCGCCGGATGCCTGCTGCGCGTGACCTGGAACGTGGAGTACCGATGAACGGGGAGGCGCGGCTGCGGATCGCGATGACGGTGACGCTGGCGGCGGTGGGGGCGGGTTGTTCAGCCTCAATTGCCAGCAGCGGCTACCCCGGCAGCGGAGGCGGGGCCAACGGCCCGGGCAGCGGCGGCTTCTCCGGCAACGGTGGCAATAGCGGCAGCGGCAGCGGCGGCACGACGGCAGGCGGATCGGGCGGCGCCGCCGCGGACGCAGCCACCGACGCTGGCGGCAACCCTGACGGAGGCGCCACGGACGCCGGGATAGGCTGCTACCTCAACCTTCTCCCGGCGCCGCCGCTGTCGTTCCAGGACAACATCGAGCGCAGCCCCACCCCGTTCCGCGTCCGCGCCCAGGCCAGCCCGCCGGTCGCCACCGATCAATGGATGTGGACGGTTATTTATCCTGACGCTTCGATCATGCACCCGCCGGCGGTGAACAACGATCCGACAGTGATCGAGTTCCCGCTGTCGATGAACGGTTCGTACAGCATCACCGCGCAGGTGAGCAACCGCCCGCAGTGCGTGCCGATCACCCGATCCTTCGCCGTCATCGACCCGCTGCCCACCGAATTCGCCTTCCGCGTCTTCCCGCCCGCCGCGCTGGCGCTGCCGGTGCAAGAGTTTCGCCTCACCCGCCAGAAACTGTCGAACGGCCTTTTGCTGGACGCGCAGGTGCAGCAGGTGAAGATCTTCGCCTACGACAACGTCGCGCAGGTGCTGCCGACCTATCTGCAGATCACCAGCCCAGGATCGACGCTGGTCATCGAAGGCAACACCCAGCATGGCCTGGTCAATGTGCCCTTGTTGTTGCAGCGCGAGTACGACCTTCTGCTGATCCCGTCCGGCGCCTTCGCACCCAAACTTCTCAGCGGCACCACCGCCACCCTGGCTGACGCCGCCAAGTCGCTGTCATTTGATCCGGGCATCACCGTCAGCGGGCAGGCGCAACGCAACGACGGCAGCCCGGTGGCCGGCGCGCGGCTGGTTTTGCGCGACGGCGCACGTCCGTCGACGGTGGGCATCAGCGACGGCAGCGGCGCCTTTTCGCTGCTGACCCGCGACGGCGCCCTGTCGCTGGAAATTGCCGCGCCAACCGGATCCGGGCTGCCGGACGCGCAAGTCAGCGCAGCGGCCGGGATCGTCCTGCCTGGCGCGGCCAGCGGGCTGACGCTGATCATGCGCTGGGCGGCGCTGCCCACCGGCGCGTTGAAGCTGACCATTCACAACAGCGATGGGACCACCGCTGCCGCTGGTGCCGCCGTGCACGCCGAGTTGACCACCCCGATCGCCGCGGCCGGCGTCCTGACGGTGCATTCGCCCGACGCGCCCACGGGGTCGGCTGACCTTTCCCTGACCGCCAGCGGCTCGGTGCGCGCCGACGCCGTCGCCGACAGCAGCGGTGCGATCACCTTTGCCACCTTGCCGTTGGGCCCCTATCGCCTGACCGTCACGCCGCCCGCTGGCGCCGCCGCCGACGCGGCCATCACCACGGCCTCGGTCGTCGTCGACGCCGCCGGCGCCACCAGCGACGTGCGCATCGCGCGCAAGATCATCCTCTCGGGAACGTTGCAGGCGGCGGGCGGCGGAAGCACCCAAGGCGTGCGTCTGTCCGCCATCGACACCGGCGCGGATGTCGTCGCCACCCCGTCGTCAGCGCTGGTGGATAACAGCGGCCACTACGCCTTGACCGTCGATCCAGGACGCGCTTACAAGTTGTGGGCGGTACCGGCGGCCGGCCAACCTTTGGCCCGCGCCGTGGTGGGGACGATGACCGCGCCCGTCGCCAATCAGACGTTGGGCGTCTTCATCGTGCCGACCGGGGTGAGCACCAGCAGCAGCGTCCGCATCGCCGGGCCGGTCGCCGACGCCCTGGTGCAGGTCTTCTGCCCGCCGTCGTCGGCCACCTGCGTGGACACCACCCTGCCGCTCGCCGAGGCGGTCACGGCGGTCGACGGCACGTTCAGCGTGGTGTTACCTGACACCGGCGCGCCGGCGGCGGCGGGCTCAGGGAAGATCTAGATCGAACTGGTTCTGATCGTCGGTCAGCGACTGATCCAGGTACGGTGAATACGTCTGCACGTGCACCTTGCGCTCGGCGGGCGCGAAGCGCATCACCCGCAGGTAACCGTTGCCGCCCTTCACTTCGGGGCAAGGACCGGCGGTGCAGTATTGATAGTTGGCCAGCAGCTGGTGCACGACCGAGCCGTCGGGTCGCGCGCTGGTCAGCCGGCCGGTGGAAAAACCGAAGAGGTTCGTCCCGTCGCCCACCATGTGCCCACAAAAAACGAACTGCACGTTGCGGTTGGTGACGATCAGCTTGCGCCACAGATCCTCGCCGTCGTTGACGCTGGTGCCGGGCTGGCCGACCATCACATAATTGTACGGCGAGAAGACTTGAGGCGGGCCGTTGTGGTCATAGCGCTGATTGCCGGCGTAGAGGAACGCGTGGGTGATGATGATGGCGGGCACGTCGGAAAATTTTTTCAGGATGCTGTCGGCCCAGGCCACCACCTCGTCGCGCGGACCGAACTCCAGCGCCAGCACCAGAAAGCGACCGGCGCCCGCCGGCAGCAGGCTATAGCTGTTTTCGATGTGACCGTCCTCGAAGGTGCCGCCGAACGTCGGGCTCTGTGCGAAGCGCGACACGGGAAAGTATTGCGCCGTCATGCCCATCCGATCGGCCAGGTTGGTGTAGTCGTGGTTGCCGGCGGTGATGACGTAGGGGACGTTGCCGTCCAGCATCGACAGGCTGTGGTTGGCCACCATCCACTGCGCCGGGACGTCCGAATCGACGATGTCTCCGACGTGCAGGACAAAGCTGATCCCGACGCTGTCGCGGTTGTCGACGATCCATTTCGTTTGCGCGTCGAAGATGGCCGGCCAACCGAGCGAGTAGTACTGGGTGTCCGGCAACACCACCACCGCGAACGGCGCCGCGGAGCCATCGTCCGAAGGGGAACCGGCGTCGTCCGCGATGCCCGGATCCGAACCGCACCCGCCCGCCACGGCGAACAGCGCCACGAAGCCTAAAATGAAGCCCAGAACGGCGGTCCGGCTCGGCATGGCCTCAGACAATAGCGCCGATCCTGAGCCCTGGCATCACGGGTCGGAAAAACGCACAATCGCGGCAGCCCATGAAACTGACCGTCGACGGTACGGACCTGCACTTTGAAATTCACGGCGACGCGCGCGACGGCGCGCGGCCCTGGGTGGTGCTCAGTCACTCACTGGCCTGCGCATGGCAGATGTGGGCGCCGCAGATCCCCGCCCTGACCGCGCGCTACCGCGTGCTGGCCCTGGACACGCGCGGCCACGGGCAAAGCGCGGCCTCGCCGGCGCCTTACACGTTCGATCAGCTGGCCGACGACATCGCGGCGATCGGGCAAGCGCTGCGCATCGAACGGCCGCACTTTGTCGGTCTGTCGATGGGAGGGATGATCGGCCAGACCTACGCCCTGCGTTTTCCGGGCGCGCTGGCCAGCCTGACCCTGGCCGACACCGCCAGCCGCTGGCCAGCCACCGCGCACGCCACCTTTGTCCAGCGCGCCCAGACCGCGCTCACAGAAGGTATGGAGCCGCTGGTGGAGCCAACGCTGGCGCGGTGGTTCACCCCGGCTTTTCACCACTCGCACCCGGACCAGGTGGAGCGCGTGGGCGCCATGATTCGCGCCACGCCGCCCATGGGCTTTGCCGGCTGCGCGGCCGCGGTTCCCACCATCAACACCACCGATCGCCTGAGCGAGATCGCCTGCCCGATGTTGATCATCGTCGGCAAAGACGACGGTGGCACGCCGCCGGCGATGGCCCGCGAGATCCACGACCACGCGCCCGGATCGCAGCTGGTGATCCTGGAGAACGCCTCCCACCTGTCGAACATCGAACAGGCGGCGGCGTTCAACGCGGTGTTGCTGCCGTTTCTGGCGGCGGCGTCCGCCGCGGGCTGAACCGCGTGGCGCCGGCGCCGGCGGTGCTGTATGCCTGCAGGCCATGAAGCTGCGCCAATCTCTGCTGTCCGCCGCCGGGTTGTTCGCCACCCTGGTCCTGGCGACAAACGCCCGCGCCGGCACTCGCCTTTACGTCAGCACCGAAGACGGCGGCGAGGTGGTGGTGGTCGACGCCGATCACGCCGCGGTGGTGGAGCGCATCCCGGTCGGCAAACGGCCGCGTGGCGTGAAGCTGTCGCGCGACAGGAAATCATTGTTCGTGGCCCTGTCCGGTTCACCGAAGGCCGGTCCCGGCGTCGACGAATCCAAGCTGCCGCCCGCGGACCGCGAGGCTGACGGCGTGGCCCAGGTTGATCTCGCCAGCGCCAGGTTGGTGCGCACCCTCCACAGCGGCCAGGATCCCGAATCGTTCGATCTGTCGGCCGACGGCAAGCAGCTTTACGTCTCGAACGAAGAGACGGCGGAGATGTCCGTGCTGGATCTGGCCAGCGGCAAGGTGTCGCACAAGGTGGCGATCGGCAGCGAACCAGAAGGAGTGACATTGCGCCCGGACGGCAAGGTGGTCTACGTGACCTCCGAGGCCCAGAACGAGGTGGTCGCCGTCGACACCAAGTCCTTCGCTGTACTGGGGCGCATGGCCACCGGACCGCGCCCGCGCTCGGTGGTGTTCACCAAGAACGGCAAACTGGCCTTCGTCACCTGCGAGATGGGCGGCCAGGTGAACATCCTCGACGGCGCCAAGCACACCACGCTCGGAGCCATCAAGATCGAACCGAAAGCGAAGACCGTTTTGGGCCCGCGCCCGATGGGCGCCGCGCTGTCGCCTGACGGCAAGCAGGTCTTCATTTCTGACGGGCGCGGCGAATCGGTGGCCATCATCGACGTCGCCACGCGGAAGGTTGCGCGCCTGCTGGACGGAGTGGGCGGACGCCCGTGGGGGATCGGCGTCAGCAAGGACGGCAAGCGCCTGTTCACCGCGAACGGACCGTCCCAAGACGTGTCGATCATCGATCTGGCGACGGGGACCGTCACCGCGCGGGTGAAGGTGGGGGGATCGCCCTGGGGCCTGGCGGTCGCCACCACGCCCTGATCGGATCGCGGGAAGGCCTGGCTTCTCGCCTAAACGGCGTCTTCGCCGCGTTCGCCGGTGCGGATGCGGATCGCTTCTTCGATCGGCGTGACGAAGATTTTTCCGTCGCCGATCTTGCCGGTCTTGGCGGCGGTGGTCAGCACCGACACCACGTCGGACACCATCGAATCCTTGACCACGATTTCCAGGCGGACCTTGGGCACGAAATCCACCACGTACGCTGACCCGCGGTAGACCTCGGTCTTGCCGCCGGTGCGGCCGAAGCCGCGCACTTCGTAGACCGTCATTCCCGACACGCCCACTTCGCGCAGGCGCTCTTTCACCTCGTCCAGCTTGAACGGCTTGATGATCGCTTCGATTTTCTTCATGGAACGCTCCTTTGCAGGGCCACCGATTAGCCGCCGGCCTCGTCGAAGTGATAGCCAACCTCGCCGTGGTCGGATTCGTCAAGTCCCGCTTCTTCGGTTTCGGCGTCGGGGCGCAAGCCCACCACCTTCTTGACGACCATCGCGATGACGATGGTGCCCACGATTGAAAGGGCCATCGTCAAAACCATGGCTTTGATCTGCTCGATCCACAATGTCTTGCGAACCAGGCCCGCGAGATTGGTGCTGAGATTTCCATTGGCCTCGGTGGTGGCGAAGAACCCGGTGACCAGCGCCCCCAGCGTCCCGCCGACGCCGTGCACACCGAACGTGTCCAGCGCGTCGTCGTACCTGAAGATCGCCTTCAGCTTGGTGCAGGCAAAGAACGGCACCACGCCGGCCAGCACGCCGATGCAGACGGCGCCGGTCGGATTGACGAAGCCAGCCGCCGGCGTGATCACCACCAGCCCGGCGACGATCCCCGAGCAGAATCCCAAGACCGTTGGCTTGCCGCGGGTCAGCCACTCCAGGGCCGGCCACACTGAACCGGCGATGGCCGCCGCCAGCGTGGTGGCGGTGAAGGCGTTGGCGGCGATGCTGTCGGCGGCCACCGCGCTGCCGGCGTTGAACCCGTACCAGCCGACCCACAGCATGCCCGTGCCGATCATGGTCAGCACCATGCTGTGGGGAAGAAAAGGCCGCTCGCCGAAGCCCTTGCGCTTGCCCAGGATCAAACACAGCACCAGCGCCGACCAGCCCGACGACATGTGCACGACGGTGCCGCCGGCAAAGTCGATGGCCTTGATGGACGCCTTGGCGTTCCACACCCCGTTCATCAAACCGTCGATGCCCCACACCATGTGGGCCAGCGGGAAGTAGACGATCAGCATCCACAGCAGAATGAACGCCATGATCGCCGAGTACTTCATGCGTTCGGCGATGGCCCCGACGATCAGGCCCGGCGTGATGATGGCGAACATCAGCTGGTACATGGCGAACACATTCTGCGAGACCCACGCCGAATAATCACCGTTGGGCGCCGCGGTGACGCCGCCCAGGCCAGCGAACTTCAGGCCCCCCAGCACCGACGAGCCAGGGGCGAACGCGAAGCTGTAGCCGACCGCCCACCAAAGAACGGTCACCAGCCCCGCGCAACCGAGACACTGCGCCAGCACCGACAGCACGTTCTTGCGGCGCACCAGGCCGCCGTAGAACAGCGCCAGGCCCGGCAGCGTCATGAACAGCACCAGCGCCGTCGACGTCATCATCCAGCTGTTGTGGCCGGGACCCGACGTGCCGGTCAGGTACTTGGGCGTTCCGTTGGTCACGTACGCTTCAAGGTCGGCCACGCGCGCGGCCAAGTCGGGTGCGCCGGGCGCCGCGGATGCCGCAGCGGCGACCGGAACCGGGGCGGGCGTCTGCGCGGTGGCACCGGCGGCAAACGACGTCAGCACGACCAGTGAACAAACTACGGCGGCGATTCTGGCTTGGGTCATCGGGCGCTCCTCGGCTGAAAACCTCTTGGGGGGACCAGATCGAGCGCGCCACCCTACGGCGGCAATCACATCTTCGCCAAGCAGAAACAAATCAGGGCATCAGAAGTTTCACTGAAGAAATGAGTTAGAAATATGCTCGAAACATCAGTCCGCGACTTGCTCGCGCCGGCGTGTTCCGGGCGCGTGGCAGCTAGCGCGGAGCTGATTGCAACGTCAGCGGCAGCAGCGCGGTGGCCAACGCCTTGCTGTAAGGAATGCGGCCGGCCGCGCTGAGGTGCACCTCGTCGTCGTACATCGCGTCGCCGTCCAGGCCGTCGACGTGGCGCAGATCGAAGAACGGCGCGCCGGCGTCCTTCAGGACCTGCAGTGTTTCAGCCGCCAGCGCGTACTGAGCGCGGCCGCTGTCGGTGCGGGTTGGATAGGCCACGAAGGCCAGCCGAATGCCGGCGTCAGCGCCGGTGCGCAGCAGCCTTTGCAGCGCACGCAGCGAATGCGCGGGGGCGGCGGTGCTCGCGGACGCTGACGTCGCTCGCGCCCGACGGCGGTTGTGCTCGTAGATGGCGGTGTTGGCTGCTTCGGTGTAGGGCCGGAAGTCGGGGATCAGCGCCTCCAGCGCGCGTTCGCGGATGCGCTCGCTGGCGGCGAAGGTGGCCCAGAACGAACCCAGCATGAACTCGATGCGCTGGCTCCAGTCCGGCAGATCCACCGAGAACACCGACGGCCAGTCGCGCACCGACGTGAAGAACTGAGCCAGGCGACCGATCTCGACGGTGTTGCCGTCCTGCAGATCGTCTTCATAGAACGTCACCACCACCCAGTCGGGCCGGATCCCGGGCGTGACGAAATACTTTTGCAGCATGAACTGCCAGGTGTTGATGCGGGATTGATCGGCGACGAACAGGTCAGCCGACACGTGCGCGCCGGCAGCGGCGAAGGTGTTCTGCAAGGTCGGCAGATCAACGCCGCGATCGGTGGCCGAGTTTCCCATCAGCGCCAGGCGCACGCCGTCGCGCTGCTCGAGGTGACGCGCCTTCTCCGGATACCCGGCAAAACGACGAAAGTCTTTCGAGCTGTTGAACAACTTGGTGCGCGTGAAGATCTCCAGCACCCCGAAGATCAGCAACAACGCCACCGGCACCTGCCAGCGCCAGGACCGGCCGGCGACCGGCGAATCAGAACTGGAAGTAGATGAACTCATTGGCTTGGCTGGCGTGGAAGATCAGCAGCGCGAGCAGCATGTACGCATAGGCGGCCGACCGCACCGGCCACGGCGCACGCAGGAAACGCTGCAGGTGCTTTTCTCCGTCGACGGTGCACTCGATGAGGAGCGGGACGAAGCCGTAGAAAATGACCTGGACCAAAGGGGCAGCGATGACGTCCGTGACGCGGAAGTTGGTGAAGATGCGGACCGCCATCTCGAACGCCGAATGAAACGTGTCAGCGCGAAAGAGCAGCCAGCCGGCGCAGGTCAGGTGGAACATCACGATCACCCGGAACAGCCAGTGCAATTTTTGGTGCGGCGTCTGGCGCGGCAGGTTGTCGGAAATTCCCAGCAAGCGGAACGCGCACAAGATCCCGCCGTGGTAAAGGCCCCAGGCAACGAAGGTAAAGCTGGCCCCGTGCCACAGACCACCCAGCAGCATGGTGATCATCAGGTTGCGGTACTGGATGCGGATGCCGCGCCGGTTACCGCCCAGCGGAATGTAGAGATAGTCGCGCAGCCAGCTGGACAGGCTGATGTGCCAGCGGGTCCAAAAATCGCTGGGGCTGACCGCCAGGTACGGCAGTCGGAAGTTCATCACCAGCTCGAACCCCAGCCACTTGGAGATGCCGCGGGCGATCGCCGAATAGCCGGAGAAATCGCCGTAGATCTGAAAGGCGAAGGCATAGATGCCCAGCAACACCTCGGGGCCGGTGATGCCCGCCGATTTGCCGTCGAAGAAGCGAAAGAACACGCCGTTGGCGACGGTGGCCATGTTGTCGGCGATGAACAGCTTCTTGAAAAGGCCGATCACCACCAACGCCAGGCCTTCGCGCATCACTTCGGTGCGGCGGGGATCCGGCCGCGGGTTCACCACCTGCGGCAGCAGGGTGTGCGCGCGCATGATCGGCCCGGCCACCAAGTGCGGGAAGAAGCAGACGAACAGCGCGAAGTCGGGAAAGTTCTCCGTCGGCTGGGCGTCACCACGGTAGATGTCGATGGTGTAGCTCATGGCCTGGAACGTGTAGAAGCTGATCCCGGCCGGCAGGATCACCCCCAGCGGCTGCCAGCTGACGTTGCCCAGACCGAACGCGTGCAGCAGGGCGACGAAGCTGGTGATGAAGAAGTCGCAGTATTTGAAGAAGCCTAAAATGGCCAGATTGGCCACCATGCTGATGGTCAGGAAGATCTTGCGCCGGCGCGCCTCGGGCGCGGCGAACAGCGACGGCAACACGAAGCCGTAGGCCAGCGCCACCAGCGCCGTGCCGAGCGGAATCAAAAAGTCACGGAACGAATGTGGCAGCGCCGCCGCCACGGCCCCGCCGTCTCCGTGAATGAGGGCGGCGAACAAGGCCGGGTAGCGAACGTGGCTGCACAGGATCAGGGCCGACCCGACGATCAGCACGCCCAGCCAGCGTTGCTTGTCGCGCGGCAACTGCTTGCCGGCCACGCCCAGGCCGCCCAGGTAATCGATCACCGTCGAGATGAGGATCAGAAACAGGAACCGGTAATCCCAAGCGCCATAGAAAATATAACTGGCGCCCAGGAGCAGGCGGTTCTGCCAGCGATGTCCGGCCCGCCAGTAAAGGACATACAGCGCCGCAAAGAGAAGCCAGAAGCTATAGCTGTTGTAGTTCACGAGGAGGGATCGCGGGCCACAGCGTATGCGAGCGTGGCCCGGGCCTCAAGGCGTCAAATCGCCGGCGCCGCGGCGCCGAGCGCGCGTTGACAGGATGGAAATCGCCTCGTACGCTCGAAGGGCGTGCGTCGTGTACTGGGTGGTTTCTTTCCGACGCTGGCGCTGATGGCGCTGGGCGCCGGGCCGGCATCGGCGGAGGCCCTGAGGACCTCGGTCCCGCCCGGGCCACCCCCGGCCATCTTGCCGCTTTCGCAGGTGCGCCCGGGGATGGAGGGATACGCGCTGACGGTTTTTTCCGGGACCAAGCCCGACCGGTTCAAGGTGCGCGTGGTGGCGGTCATGAAGGCGTTCCTGCCCAAAGAAGACGTCATCTTGATTCGCGCCGAGGATCCGCGGGTCGAGTTCTCCGGCATCGTCGCCGGCATGAGCGGCAGCCCGGTCTACATAGACGGCAAGCTCATGGGAGCGGTCGCCTACGCCTGGAGCTTTGCAAAGGAGCCGCTCGGCGGCGTCACGCCGATCGAGTCGATGCTGGCCGAGCGCCGCCGCCCGCGCCGCGTGGCGCACGAATACTTCGCGCAAAACGGATCCGGCGGCGGCACGAAGAGCGCAGAGGCCGGTGGCCAGGAGCCGTTGCGGATTCCGGCGGCGATGAGCGCCGC
>DATATI010000003.1 GCA_036268875.1 Polyangia bacterium
GGCCCATGCTGCGGAGCGCACGACGGCCCGCGCTGCGGGGCGTGATGTTGTGGTGATCCAGGATACGAGTGAACTGGCGTTGGGAGGGCGGCGGGCGAAGGCGAACGGCTATGGGCCGGTTGGAAAGGGCGGAGCGCTGCGCGGCCTTCTGCTGCATGCGGTGCTGGCCGTGGATGCCGGCACGGGCGGGGTGCTCGGGCTTGTCGACGCCAGGGTGTGGAATCGCAAGGGCGGCAAGGTAACCGATCGACGGTCGCGCAAGACCTCGAACAAAGAGTCGCAGCGCTGGCTCGATGGCACGATGCGCGCCGGTGAAGTCTTGGCTGGAGCGGCCCATATTACCGGAGTGTCAGACCGCGAAAGCGATATCTACGAGCACTTCGCGCGACGTCCTGACAATGTGCATCTGATCGTACGAGCCTGCCAGAACCGCAAGATCGAGACGGATGCCACGGATCAGATAAATCTGCTGTTCAGCCACGTTGACGGCTTGCTTGAACAGGGCCGGTTCGAGGTGAAAATCCCTGCTGCACCGGGACGCAAGGCGCGCACGACTGAACTCGCCGTGCGGTTCTCTCGTGTCGTGTTGCGCAAGCCGCTGCACGGCGCGGCGGCCGATCTTCCCGCCACGATCGCCCTCACCATGGTCGATGTCCGCGAGACGTCAACGCCCCGGGATGGCAAGCCCATCCACTGGCGGCTCTTGACGACGCATGCGGTCACAAACCTCGACGAGGCGCGCAGGATTGTCGAACTTTATCGGATGCGCTGGACGATCGAAGAGTTCTTCCACACGCTCAAGACGGCAGGCTTCGATATCGAGACGGCCGACCTTGGTGACCCCAAGGTCATGATCAAGTTCGTCACCGCGGTCACCGTGGCCGCCGTCACCGTGATGCAGCTCGTCAAGGCTCGCGACGGTACGACCGATCAGGTTCTCGCCGATGCGTTCGACCCAGCCGACCAGCCGATCCTCGAAGCCCTCTCGGCGCAGCTCGAAGGCAAGACGGCACGGCAGAAGAACCCGCACCCCAAAGCCTCACTAGCCTTCGCGGGCTGGGTGATTGGCCGTCTCGGCGGCTGGACTGGATACTACGGAAAACCCGGCCCACGGGTAATGCGCGAAGGTCTCGACGACTTCCAGCGCATCAAGCATGGCACCACGCTGAGGCTTCAAAATGTGTGAATCTAACAGCCGTTCTTACGGGGAGAGGGTTGGGGTGAGGGGCAATGTCCGTAGACGGAGTTCGCGATGATTCCCCCTCGCCCGCGCCTTCGGCGCGACCTCTCCCCGCATGCGGCCGCATGCGGGGAGAGGTAAAGCAAGAGCGGAACCAAACAATTTTAACGATCGCAAACCGCATTTCTTGACGAACCTCCGGCATGTAGGCGCCAACGGGGCGTTCGCATGAACACGTTCGACATCGCCGTCTTCCTTGGATTGCTGATCGCCACCTTTACCGGCTTCAGCACCGGTCTGATCCGCAGCGCGATCACGATTCCAGCCTACATCGTGGCGATGCCGATCGCGGTCTGGGTGATGTCGTTCGTGCCGCCGCTAACCGAGAACTACAATTCACCGCTGATGCAGAACGCCGGCTTCTTCCTCGGCACCTTCCTGGTGATCGGCATGGTGCTGGGCAAGCTCGCGCGCATCCCCGTCGACGAGGCAATCGGGACCGACATCGGACTGGTGGACCGGTTCGGCGGCGCTGCGCTCGGCGCGGTTCGCGTCGGCCTGGTCGCGACCTCGATCGTGCTGGTGTTCGACCAGCTCATTCCCTCGTATCGGCAGCCTGCCTTTCTGCAGGACTCGCAGTTGCGGCCGATCTTCTCGGCGATGGGCCAGAAGGGAATCCGCGCGCTGCCGCCGGAGCTCACCGCCACCATCGACCGCCTGAAGCGCGAACGGCACATCTAAAACACGCAGCCTGACCGCATTCGCCATGCATTTTGGCCGTCCTCACACCCTTATCAGGGCGAGAGAGGTTGGCTAAAGTCCGGCCAGACAAAACCGTTCCAAGGGAGTGAAACAGTGGATCTGGGCATCAAGGGCCGCCGCGCCATCGTCTGCGCATCGAGCAAGGGTTTGGGACGCGCCTGCGCGATGGCGCTGGCCAACGAAGGCGTGCATGTGACGGTGACCGCGCGCGGCGCGGACGCGCTGAAGAAGACCGCCGAGGAAATCCGCAAAGCGAGCCCCGGCGTCACCGTCACCGAAGTGCCCGGCGACATCACCACGCCCGCCGGCCGCGAGGCGGTGTTGAAGGCCTGCCCCGATCCGGACATCCTGGTCAACAATGCCGGCGGCCCGCCGCCCGGCGATTTCCGCAACTGGACCCGCGACGACTGGATCAAGGCGATCGACGCCAACATGCTGACCCCGATCGAGCTGATCAAGGCGACGGTCGACGGCATGATGGCGCGCAAGTTCGGCCGCATCGTCAACATCACCTCGGCCGCCGTGAAGGCGCCGATCGAGATCCTCGGCCTCTCCAACGGCGCCCGCGCCGGGCTGACCGGCTTCATTGCCGGCCTGTCACGCAAGACCGTGATCAACAACGTCACCATCAACGGGCTGTTGCCGGGACCGTTCGACACCGACCGCCTGCGCTCGACCGGGAAGGCCGAGTCGGAGAAGCGCGGCATTCCGGTCGAGCAGATCATGGCCGAGCGCGCCAAGATCAATCCCGCCGGCCGTTTCGGCACGCCGGAGGAGTTCGGCTATGCCTGCGCGTTCCTGTGCGGCGCGCATGCCGGCTACATCACGGGGCAGAACCTGCTGCTCGACGGCGGCGCCTTCCCCGGCACGCTGTGATCGCATGAAGGCAGTCTGGTACGAACGCTGCGGGCCGGCGACGGAGGTGCTCTCCTACGGCGAGCAACCGACGCCATCGGCGGGGCCGGGTGAGGTACGCGTCAAGCTGGAAGCATCCGGCGTCAATCCGGCCGATGTCGGCCGCCGCGCCGGCAATTATCGCAGGCTGGAGTTTCCGCTGGTGATCCCGAACAGCGACGGCGCGGGCGTGGTCGACCAGGTGGGATCAGGCGTGAGCCGGCTGAAAGTCGGCCAGCGCGTCTGGCTGTTCAACGGCCAGCGCAACGGACGCGCGCTCGGCACGGCGGCGGAATACATCGCGCTGGCCGAACAGCTGGTGACGCCGCTGCCGGAGCAGGTTTCTTTTGCGGAAGGCGCCACACTGGGCATTCCCGCGATGACCGCGTGGTGCGGTGTGTTTGCGGACGGACCGGTCACGGGAAAGACCGTGCTGGTGACGGGCGGTGCTGGCGCGGTCGGACACTATGCGGTGCAGCTCGCGAAATGGGGTGGCGCGAAGGTGATCGCGACTGTCAGCTCGGAGGCGAAGGCCGAGCAGGCGCGGCGCGGCGGCGCCGATCACACGGTCAACTACAAGACCGAAGACGTCGTCGCCAAGGTCATGGACGTCACCGGCAAGCGCGGCGTCGATCATGTCTCCGAGGTCGACTTCGGCGGCAATGTCGCGGTCACGCCGAAGCTGATGGCGATGAACTCCAGCATCATCGTCTATGCCACGCAGGGCAACCGCACGCCCGCGGTGCCGATGCGCGAGCTGATGGAGAAATGCGTCAATCTGCGCGGGCTGGTGTTGTTCGCGCTGCCGTGGCCGCTGTTGTCGGCCGCGCAGGCCGACATCACCAAATGGCTGATGGCAGGCAAGCGGCTACACAACGTCGCCGGCCAATATCCGCTGCGGGACACCGCGCAGGCTCATCTCGCGGTGGAAAAAGGCGACAAGCTCGGCACCGTCGTGGTGGACTGCGCTAAATAGACCGTTAGCTGACTGGCGTGGT
>DATATI010000004.1 GCA_036268875.1 Polyangia bacterium
CGCAGTTCCCCGATGTCTCGCCGCGTGACGCCCAGGCGCTGCGTGAATGGGAGACCGTCCGCAAGGCGGCGGAGTAATGCGCGCCAACGCATTCACCCGCTTCGGTCTGACCGTCGCGGCGGTGACGTGCCTGCTCGACCAAGCCAGCAAGCTCTATCTCTTGAAAGTAGTCGACCTTGCCGCCAACGGCCCGTTGCGCGTGGGTCCGTTTTTTGACTTCGTGCTCACCCGCAATACCGGCATCAGCTACGGCTTGTTCCAGACTGAGGGCGCCATGGGCCAGATCGTCCTGCTGGCGATCAAGGCGCTAGCGGTGGTCCTGCTTTGGGTCTGGCTGACCCGGGCGCATGACCGGCTGACCGCGCTGGCGCTCGGCCTCATCATCGGCGGGGCGGTGGGTAACGCCATCGATCGCCTGGCCTATGGCTGGGTGGCCGATTTCGTCTTTTTCCACATCAACACGGCCACTTGGCGCTTCGACTGGTATGTTTTTAACCTAGCCGATGTAGCTATCGTTGCCGGGGTTATCGGGCTGCTGTATGAATCCCTGGTCGGGGGCCACGCCGCAAAAGCGCCCTGATCGGCAGCAATAGTTTCGGGGCTGGACGAACGAATTCCTCGGGTATTTGAGGGTTTTCCGCTGCTCATGGGCCAGAAAAAGATCGACACCGCGACTTTTGCCATGCGCCTGCGTTGCGCCGCGTTCTGCGTGGCGGCCGGCCTTGTCGTTTTGACGATCCCCGGGCCGGCCCGTGCCGGCGACGACAGTGACTCTAATTCCGATTCTTTCTACGAAAAGACGTTCGGCAAGGTGATGGCAACGTTTGGCCTGAAAAAGGCCGACGGCAGCGACGGGATCAATTACAAAGAGCGTCCGCCTTTGGTGCTGCCATCCAGCCGCGACCTGCCGCCGCCCGAAAAGGCCGATGCTGTGGTGGCGAGCCCGGCCTGGCCGAAGGACCCGGACGTCAAGCGCCGCAAGCTGGAAGCCGAGCGCAAGAAGCAAGGTCCCGATACCGAGACCCAGCGGCGTCAGTGGGAAGACCCGAAGCTGATGAACGAGCAAGCCATGACGCCGGGCCCGCGGCCGCGCGGCGTTCAGACCGTCGATACCGGTCCCGGCCGAAGCGGTGCGACGGATTTTGGTGAGATGTATTCGCCGTCCCAACTTGGCTACAAAGGCGGGATCCTCGGCAAAATGTTTTACGGCAAGGACGAAGACTCCGCACAATTCACCGGCGAACCGCCGCGCAGTGAGCTGACCGAACCGCCGCCGGGCTACCAAACCCCGTCGCCGAATCAGCCCTACGGCGTCGGTCAGGCGGCGCCGAAGGCGGACGTAGACTATATTACTCGCGCCGAACCGAAGCGCTGAGCGCGGTTTCGCCACGATCCAATCTGCTTCGATCTTGCGTACTGCCAGCGTGAACGCGCGTGGGGCGCAGCAACTTAAAGACCTGCAAGGTTCAAACGTGATCTTCAGAAAAGACGCCTTCCTCGCCGCCGCTGCGATGCTCGCCGCGGCGCTCGCCATCCCTGCATCGGCCAACGCCGACGAAGCCGCCGCCAAGATCGCCGACTTCACCCTTTCGAACGGGCTGGAGCTGGTCGTCATTCCCGATCACCGCGCGCCGGTGGTCACGCACATGATCTGGTACAAGGTCGGCGCGGCCGACGAAACGCCGGGCAAGTCCGGTCTCGCGCACTTCCTCGAGCACCTGATGTTCAAGGGCACCGCCAAGCACCCGGCCGGCCAGTTCTCGCAGGTGGTGTCCCGCATCGGCGGCCAGGAGAACGCCTTCACCTCCTATGACTACACCGGTTTTTTCCAGCGCGTGCCGGGCGAACAGCTCAAGACCGTGATGGAATTCGAGGCCGACCGCATGACCGGCCTGCAGTTGAGCGACGAGGCCGTGCTGCCCGAGCGCGACGTCATCCTCGAGGAACAGAATCAGCGCGTCGCCAATAATCCGAGCGCTCGCCTCGGCGAGCAGATCGACGCCGCGCTGTTCCTCAACAGCCCCTATGGCCGGCCGATCATAGGCTGGCGCCACGAGATGGAAGGGCTGACGCGCGACGACGCCATCGGCTTTTACCGCCGCTTCTACGGGCCCAATGACGCGGTGGTGGTGATCGCCGGCGACGTCGACCCGCAGGCAGCGCTCAAGCTCGCGCAGGACACCTACGGCAAGGTCGAGCGCCGCACCGCCATCGTGCCGCGCCATCGCCCGCAGGAGCCGCCGCCGGTGGCGGTACGCTCGCTCACGCTCGCCGATCCGCGCGTCGAGCAGCCGACCATGCAGCGCGCCTATCTGGTGCCGTCCTTCGCCACCGCCAAGAAGGGCGAGTCGGAGGCGCTGGAGGTGCTCGCCCATATCCTGGGCAGCGGCTCCAACAGCCGGCTCTACAACGCCTTGGTGGTCGACCAGCACATCGCCGTCTCGGCCGGTTCTTGGTACGACAGCACTGCGGTCGATATGTCGAAATTCGCCGTTTATGGCTCGCCGGCGCCCGGCACGACGCTGCCGCAGTTCGAAGCGGCCGCCGACGCGGTGATCGCGCAGCTGATCGCCAAGGGCGTCACGTCCGATGAGCTTGAGCGCAGCAAGACCAAGCTGATCGCCGATGCCATCTATGCCCAGGACAGCCAGGCCAGCATGGCGCGCTGGTACGGCGCGGCGTTGACCACTGGCGCCACCGTCGACGACGTCCTGCATTGGCCCGACCGCATTCGCGCCGTCACCGCCGAGCAGGTGCAGCAGGCCGCGCGCGCGTGGCTCGACAAGCGCCGCTCGGTCACCGGTTACCTGATCAAAGACACAAGC
>DATATI010000005.1 GCA_036268875.1 Polyangia bacterium
CATTCCGACCGGCCAATCACGCGCAAAGGAGAGGACGATGAAACGGCTTGTTGCTTCTGCCGTAGCAGCGCCCCCCTGAGGAGCCGAGCATGTCCGCAACCGTTTCGTCCACGTTCTCCCGCCGCTTCCGTCTAGTCGCGGCCGGCCTCGCCGCCAGCCTGGCGCTGGGCGCCCTGTCGGCGCACGCCGCGCCCACGCCCTTCCCGGCGGACTTCCGCAGCTCGCAGGTGGTGAACGCCGACGCGACGATCAACGTCCGCGTCGGCGGCCACGGGCCCGCGGTCGTGCTGATCCACGGCTTCGGCGACACCGGCGACATGTGGTCGCCGATGGCCGCCGAGCTCGCGAAGGACCACACCGTCGTCGTGCCCGACCTGCGCGGCATGGGCCTGTCCTCGCACCCTGCCGGCGGCTACGACAAGTGGACGCAGGCCGGCGACATCCGCGCCGTCCTCGACAAGCTCGGCATCGACCGCGCCGACATCGTGGGCCACGACATCGGCACGATGGTCGCGTATGCCTACGCGGCGCGCTATCGGGACAAGACAAGCCGCCTGGTCGTGATGGACTCGCCGGTGCCCGGCATCCCTCCGTGGAACCAGATCGTGCGCCTGCCCGCGTTGTGGCACTTCAACTTCGGCGGCCCGGACGCCGAGCGCCTGGTCGCCGGCCGCGAGCGCATCTACCTCGACCGCTTCTGGAACGAGTTCGCCGGCGACCCGTCGAAGATCGACGAAGCGACCCGCCGCCACTACGCTGCGATCTACGCCAGGCCCGGCGCGATGCGTTCCGCGTTCGCCCAGTTCCTCGCGATCGGCCAGAAGGACGAGGCCGACAACCTCAAGGCGATGGAGACGAAGCTGGCGATGCCGGTGCTCGCCATCGGCGCCGCGAAGGCCTTCGGCGCCAACGTGGCGGTCGTCATGCGCAACGCGGCGACGAACGTGCAGGAACTCGTCGTGCCGAACGCCGGCCACTGGCTGATGGAGGAAGCGCCCGCGGCAACGATCGCCGCGGTCGAGGACTTCCTCGCAGCGCACTGAGTCCGGCGGCCGTTCCTTCACTCAGGCCACCGCCCTTTTCAGGGGGCTGTCCGTGGCACTCCCGTAAGCGCTCGGTGGATTAGCTGGTACGATCTTGGCGCCGGCGTGTGGGCGGCGTTCAGGTGACCTGCACGACACCATCCAACAATCGTCATGGCCGGGCTTGTCCCGGCCATCCACGCCTTTGCTTGCCCGCTCGCGATCGCCCTGTGCGACGCGAAAGACGCGGATGGCCGGGACAAGCCCACTGCTGTCCGGCTAAGGGATAGCGAGGAGGAGTTGGGGGGCATAGCGTTGGCCAATGGTTCGGCTGACAGGTTGAAAGAGCTCGCGGAGGGGTCGCCTCGTGAACGCAGCGTGAGCGATCAGTCGATGTGCCGCCTGAAGCGGCATCACGGCGTGTGTTGCGCGATGGGCGATGCGCAGCAGGATGAAGGTGATGAGGGCAGCGACGATCTGAATGATGACGGCGTTTCGGCTGGTACCGAGGAAGCGGGTGATTTTGAGGTTCTGCTTCAGCCATTTGAAGAACAGCTCGATTTGCCAGCGCGCCTTGTAGAGCGCCCCGATCTCGGCGGCGTCTGCGGCGAGATCGTTGCTGAGGAGGGTCAACTCGCGTCCATTGTCGATGCGCAGGCGGACGAGGCGCAGCGCTGCGGCGAAAGGGTTGCGGCGTTGTCCGGCGAGCCGCTCGGAGAGCGTGACGACGCGGTCCTCCAAGATCGCTCCGCCGGCCTCGACCGGCCTGGTCTCGACGGAGCGCACCGGCGAATTGCGCTTCAGGCGGGTGACGAACCGGCAGCCTGCCGCGTCGAGCCGCGCCCAGAAAGCGAAGTCGTAGTAACCCTTGTCGAAGACGTAAGTTGCGCCCGGCTCGATCGGCATCGCCTTGGCCGCGGTGATGTCGTTCACCCGCTCGGGCGTCACGACGAAACAGGTTGGCCGCGGCGTGTCCGGATCGTAGACGAGATGCAGCTTGACCCCACCGCTCGCCGTCCACTGCTCGATGCAGCGGCCACCGAAGAGACGCGTGGCATCGATCAAGCGGAGGGCGCCACGGCCGCGGCCGCCGCCGAGTTGCGCCGCAAGCTCGGCGGCAAGCGCCTCGAACAGTGCCGCCGGTCGCGTCGCGTTGGCATCCGACAAAGTCGACCGCCGCACGTCTTTCAACCCGAGATGGGCCAGAGCACCGCTCTGCCGCTCGAGCAGGCGCTCGAGATCGCGCAGGCTGCGGGCGCCGCAGAACTGCGCCACCACCATCGCGGCAACATGTCCCCATGCCGACAAGGCCCGCTTTGTTCGCCCCGATTGATGCGCCGACGCCAGCCGCTCGAACCGGCCGCGCGGCACCGCTTTGAGCAATTGGCCAATCACCGTAGACTGGAAACGCATGGCTTGGGCTCTCCGAGCTTCGTTCAACTGTGGTCCTCGCAAAACCCAGTTGAATCCAAGCCATGCACCCAGTCCATATCAGCGTTAGCCGGACAGCAATGGGCTTGTCCCGGCCATCCACGTCTTACATCGGCCGGGCATGACGATGGGTGGGTGCAATACGTAGCGGCACTCGCCGAAAGGAAAAGGGCGAGCGCGTCTCCTTCCTCCTGCCCGCCTCCGGCCCATTTACTTTTGCGCGGTGGCGTCCTACAGGCGCCCCTCTGCCAGGGGGGAGTCATGCGATCGCCGAAGCCGCGCATCCTGCCGCTCGAGGAGAAGGACTGGGACGACGAGCAGCGCCAGCTGCTGGCGCCGATGGCGCAGTCGGGCCGCGTGCCCAATCTGTTCAAGACGCTGGTGCGCCATCCGAAGCTGCTGAAGCGCTGGCTGCCCTTCGCCAACCACATTCTCTTCAAGTCGAGCCTGGGCGCGCGCGAGCGCGAGATGCTGATCCTGCGCGTGTCGTGGGTGACGCGCGCCGAGTATGAA
>DATATI010000006.1 GCA_036268875.1 Polyangia bacterium
TCTAACGATCGCGTGGGTCGCAGACGGCTACGCCGTCGGAGACCCGTCGCGGGGGGCGCGGGACCCTTCGAGGGTCCCGCATCTAACGATCGGCACGAATCGCTCGCCCTCCAAGCGGCCGGCGGCGACGCGCACGGCATAAAGGTCGGGCACCGGCAGCGCGGTTCGTCCTTCGGCGGTGGCCAGCGGCAGGGTGCGTCGTTCGGTGATGATGCCGGCCGGCGTGCGCATGAGCAGCAGCAGATCCAGCGCCGGGGCCACAGTGTCGGCCGGCAAGCGCCAGGTGATGGTGGTATGCCTTCGATCCCATTCGGCGTGAACGCCGGGCAGCGGCAACGCTTTTGGTTCGGGGCGGGCCAGCGTCTCGGGCGGCGGCGGTGTGAAGGCGGGCGCGCGATCACCCGGCTGGCCGCTCTCGGACGCGGACGATGCCGACGCCGAAGCCCTGGCGGCAGTGGCGGCGGCGACGATCTGTTCCAGCTCGCCGATGCGCTGGCGGCGGCGGGCGCGGGTGATCTCGTCGTCCGCCTCCAGGACCAGTCGCTGGTACATGTCCAGCGCCTTCTTGGCCAGCCCTTGCTTGACGTACAGCTCGGCCATGGTCTCGGTGTCGAACATGTCAGCTCACGATCTTTCGGGTTTGGGCGACGTCGTCGCTGATCTGGGCCAAAAGCGCATCGATCGAAGCGAAGCGCTGCTCGCCGCGCAGGCGTTGCATAACATCGATGCGCAACCGTTGGCCGTAAAGATCGCCGTCGTAGTCCAGCAGGTGCGCTTCCACGCCGACCGTGCCGGCGGCGCTGAACTGGGGATTGGTCCCGACGCTGATCGCGCACGGACGCGACAGCCCCGCCGCGGCGCCGCCCGCCAGCACGGTGGCGCGCCCGGCATAGATCCCGATGCCCGGCAAAAGCTCGCCTTCCGGTTCGACGTTCGCGGTCGGCACGCCCAGGGCTTTGCCGCGGCCGGCCCCGTGCACGACCGCGCCGCTTATCTCGAATGGCCGGCCAAGCAGCAGCGCCGCGCCGTCGACGCGGCCTTCCAGCACGAACTCGCGCACCTTGGTCGAAGAACACGTCAGTCCGCCGACGCTGACCCGCGGAACGACGGTGACGCCCATCTTCAAAGACGCGCCCAGCTCCGCCAGCAAGCGGGCATCGCCCGCCCGTTCGCGGCCGAAACTGAAGTCATAGCCCACCACCACCTCGCGCGCGTCCAGATCGCGGCGCAGGACCTGGGACACAAAATCGGCCGCTTCGATGGCGGCAAAAGCGGCGTCGAAGGGCTCGACCACGATCAACCGGGCGCCGGCCGCCGCCAGCAATTCGAGGCGCCGCCCGAGCGAGACGATCAGCGGCGGCGCCAGTGTCGGGGCGAACAGCTGGGCCGGGTGCGGATCGAACGTCAGCACGGCGGTGGTGGCCCCGCGCGCGGCGCCTCGCGCCTGCGCCGCATGCACCAGCGCCTGGTGGCCGCGGTGAACGCCGTCGAAGTTGCCGATGGCCAGAGCCAGGCCGCCAGGAAATTTCGCCCGCAGCGGCGCCAGCTCTCGGCGGCCGCGGACCACCTGCAAAAGCGCGTCGCTCACGATGACGGCCTTCCGCCCACCATGCGGGCGATCGCCGCCAGCAGCGCTTCCAGCTCGAACGGCTTTTCGATGATGTGATCGTGGGTGACGCCCATGGCGGCGCGGCGTTTGGGCGGCACGCCGGTCATCAAAGTAACCGGCACCGACGGAAAAATCGCCTCCAGCTCTTTCAGTAGTTGCTGCGGGCCGGCTGACCCAGCGACCATCAGGTCACTGACCAGCGCCGCCGGGCGCAGCCCGCGCGTCGCTTCGGCGCGGGCGGCGTTCACGTCGCGCACCAGCTGCACACCGTAGCCGGCCTCGCCGAGGACCGCGGCGACCAGGCCACCGATCTGCAGATCGTCTTCGATGATGAGGATGGTTTCTCCGGGCATTGACTTCCGAGGAGGAGAACGAAAGAATATGCGCCCGAGTTGAAGACAACCTCTTCTCGGCGTCAACAGCAGACGCGACCAGGAGTCCCGAACCCATGACCGCGCCTGCTCGGACGAACGCGAAACAGACCAAGTTTATTTTTGTCACCGGTGGCGTCGTCTCGTCGCTGGGCAAAGGGCTCGCTTCCGCGGCGATCGGCAGCCTGCTGGAAGGACGCGGTCTCAAGATCAGCATCCAGAAGCTGGACCCGTATTTGAACGTCGACCCGGGGACCATGAACCCCATGCAGCACGGCGAGGTGTTCGTCACCGACGACGGCGCCGAGACCGACCTCGACCTCGGCCATTACGAGCGTTTCACCGGGCGCAGCGCCAACAAGCAGGACAACATCACCACCGGGCGCATCTATCAGGAGTTGATCGCCAAGGAGCGGCGCGGCGACTATCTCGGCGCGACGGTGCAGGTGATTCCCCATGTCACCAACGCGATCAAGGACTTCATCCTCGATGGCAACGACGGCGTCGACTTCGTGCTGGTGGAAATTGGCGGGACCGTCGGCGATATTGAGGGCCTGCCTTTCTTCGAAGCGATCCGCCAGCTCGGCAACGACTTGCCGCGCGGCCATGTGGTCTTCATCCACTTGACGCTCCTGCCCTTCATCCCGACCGCGGGCGAACTGAAGACCAAACCGACCCAGCACTCGGTCAAGGAATTGCGCTCGATCGGCGTCCAGCCGCACATCCTGCTGTGCCGCTGCGACCGCGAGATTCCGCGCGATGAGCGACGCAAGCTGGGGCTTTTCTGCAATGTGCGCGAGAGCGCGGTGATTGAGGCGCGCGACGCGCGCTCGATCTACGACGTCCCGGCGCTCTATCACGCCGCTGGCCTCGACCGCGAAGTGCTGGCCGCCTTCGGCATCGAGCCCGCCCCCAAGCCCAATATGGGGCGCTGGGACCGCGTCTCCGAGGCTTATCACAGCCCCGAGGGCGAAGTGTCGATTGCCGTGGTCGGCAAGTACACGGGGCTCAAGGACGCCTACAAGTCTCTGATCGAGGCCTTGAATCACGGGGGCATGGCCAACAAGGTTCGCGTCAAGCTCGACTGGATCGAAAGCGAGATCTTCGAGAGCGCCGACCCGGCGCCGCGGCTCGAAGGGGTG